>NZ_JAAHFZ010000031.1:0-78967 GCF_010672795.1 Moorena sp. SIO1G6 | reverse complement strand
TGTCACTCGGATTTCACGAGGGATGGATTTTCACCATCATGGTTATCAAGTTGTCATGGTTCTATAACCAAGCAGCTAATCCCCCAAATCCTTTATAGAATATGGTTTCTAGCTAACGAATCACACCAGCACCGTTGCAGTCAGCATTTACTAGCCAGCCCTTAGAGGTTTTGTAAAGTCCTCGTCTCACTCGTTTTCCCGACGGTGTCCATCCTTTGGGTTTCTCGCCATGTTTTGGGAGGCTGTCGTCGTCAAGGTAAGACGCTTTACTGGTGTACGCTTCCTCGGTGATTGTTAACTTTATTCCATATTCAAAGGCAAGCTGTTTGAGTCTTTCAATTAACCTTTTTGTGGGGATAACTACGAAGTTTTGATTGCCCCGCTTACCCATATTTAATGAATTTTTCTGACCTTCATTCCACCCAATTATTAAGTTGCCAATCCGTTCGCGTAGCGTCGGCTGTGCCGAATCATTTAGACACCGATTAACAATAAATCGAGCAGCCTTGTTAATGGCATCCCGAATTTGGTTGTTGCGCTTCCGTTGAACTCGATCTAAGTTCGCATCCCAATAAAACTCGGGCTTCCCGGCTTTGTACTTAGCAACTAGCCTAGCATAACCCTGGTTCAAAGACTTGAGCTTTCGACCATCAATAATCAGACTTTTCCCATGGGTCGAAACACCAGTCAGCCAGTTATCACCGCCGTGATCAAAACTCCATGCCTGGGAATAGTCTAGGTTTGGATTCTTTTCTATCGGCTGCTTCCCATCATCGATCACCCAATCGATCCAGAGTTGTCCTAGGTACGGACGGACAGTCACTTCTTTAACCCAATCTGGATCTATAAAGTCTGGTGGCTCTAAGGCAATTTCAGTAAGTAACTCTGCTTTAGACTCTTTGCTAATCGGAGGGTAAAACAAGCCATTTTTATACTTAAGCGGCTGACGAGGAAAAGTGACAGGTGCTAGCCCACCTTTCTTGCGGTACCTGAGTAATTTAGGTTTATCAACTTGACCTTTATAATAGAGACCGACCAACTGGTTGTAACTAGCAATTGATTCGGCTACAGTTTTGAGACTTTGCTGAGCTGATTGAGCCGCCATTGCCTTGTAGTGAGGATTGCTTTTCAGCTCCTTACATAACTCTGGGTACTTAAGTGCGCACTTATAGGTCTTCCAGCCGTATCTTAACTCATCACCGCGCCAATAAGTAGTGAAAGCCTCGGGTTGCTGCTCTAGCCAACTATAATGCTTTTGCTTGGAGTAATATACAGCACAATTCCATAGGCTGTTAGCTTGTTCGCATTGAAACAACCAAAAAGCCTTTTCTTCCTCTAAAAATGTTGCTCTTACTGGAATTGTTTTGTACATTTACTATCACCTCCTTGCTTCTATTATAACTTATTTGAATGGATACGGCGGGTTAAAACCCGTCGCGTCGCGTTTCCACCCCTACGTGCGAAAGAAGGGGCTATCACGCTCCCGGATATTTTGGTATCTTTGATCGTAACTTAAGATGAGAACCTAATAAAGTTACGATCAATCGATCAATTTTAAAGAAAATGGAAAACGATCATAAATCAACGGTGATTATTACAGGGGCCTCGTCGGGAGTTGGTTTGGAAGCCGCCAGAGCTCTTGCCAAAACCTGGGGATGGCATGTGGTGATGGCTTGTCGGAATCTTGATAAAGCTGAAAAAGCTGCCCAACAGGTGGGAATACCAAAAGACAGCTATACAGCGCTATATATTGACTTAGCTAGCTTTGCTAGTGTCCGGCAGTTTGTGAATGCCTTCAGAGCAACCGGCAGAACCCTCGATGCCTTGGTGTGCAATGCTGCCATCTATCTGCCATTATCAAAGGAACCGTTGCGAAATCCCGACGGATATGAATTGAGTGTTGCTACCAATCACCTCGGTCATTTCCTGCTGTGTAATCTGATGCTAGAGGATTTGAAGAATTCATCCTCTTCCCAGCCAAGGCTAGTGATTGTGGGAACTGTTACTGCTAATCCCAAAGAATTGGGAGGAAAGATTCCGATTCCAGCACCTCCAGACCTGGGAGACCTCAAGGGTTTTGAAGAAGGATTCAAACCCCCCATCTCAATGATTAATGGCAAAGCCTTTAAATCTGGAAAAGCTTACAAGGACAGCAAACTCTGTAACATGCTGACCATGCGAGAGCTGCACCAGCGCTATCATGACTCTACCGGAATAGTTTTCAGCTCCCTTTATCCAGGATGTGTTGCTGAAACCGCTCTATTCCGCAACCACTATTCCCTGTTCCAGAAACTATTCCCATTGTTCCAGAAAAACATTACTGGAGGCTATGTGTCCCAGGAATTAGCAGGGGATAGACTAGCAACAGTAGTTGCTGATCCTAACTATAATAAATCCGGTGTTTACTGGAGCTGGGGTAATCGACAAAAAGAAGGTCGTAAGTCCTTTGTTCAAGAAGTTTCTAATGAAGCCATGGATGATACTAAAGCTAAGCGCTTGTGGGAATTGAGCGAAAAGTTAGTTGGACTACGGTGATGTTAAATGTAAGCATTCAGCTGTCAGCATTCAGCTGTCAGCATTCAGCTGTCAGCCTTGGCCTTTGGCCACGCTACGGGAATGGCCTTGGGCTTTTCCCTAGACTTTCAATTCTGATTAATCTCAAACTATTAAATTCTACCTTTTGAGGTTTATGTTAAGCTGTTCGCGTAGCGTGAGCTTTAGCTCACGGCTGACAGCTGACAGCTGAATGCTTACGATGAAAGACATTAAACAACTACTCCAAGCTATCTACTCTAAAGACTTGGAAGAGAAAAAAATTTGGTATTCTTCGGTTGCAGAGGCTTACGACCAGGCCAGACCACGCTATCCTCAGCAACTGATTAACCGTGCCGTGGAGTTAGCCCAACTTCCTTCCGATGCCATCATACTTGAAGTGGGATGCGGTCCGGGGATTGCTACGACAGCATTTGCTGACTTGGGCTTCTCTATGGTTGCTATTGAACCGAGCCAGGAATCTTGCCAGCTAGCGCGACATAACTGTAGCCAATATCCAGATGTAGAACTTATCAATACTACCTTTGAAGAGTTGGAGCTAGAAACTGGGAAATTCCATGCTGTGTTAGCAGCGACTTCTTTTCATTGGGTTTCACAAGAAATCCGGTATCAAAAAGCAGCTGATGCTCTAAAAGACAATGGATTTCTGATTTTGCTATGGAATACGCCTCCTCAACCCAACCATGAGGTTTGCCAACTGTTGAATCAGATCTATCAAACTCACGCTCCCTCTCTGAAACCCTGTGAAGAGATAGAAACTCATCAACGGAACCTCAGCAAAATTGCAGAAACTGTTATTAATTCCGGGAAATTCCAAGACTTAGTATCGGAACAGTTGGTGTGTGACGTTACCTATAGTATTGATAATTATATAGCGCTTTTGAGTACTTTGTCACCTTATATAGCTTTAGACCCAAAGCAGCGAGAGTCTTTGTTTCAAGGGGTGAAGGAAATACTAGAGCTAGAATTGGGCAATAGTCTCGAAACTTCCTATCTCTCTGTTCTTCAGATTGCTAAAAAAATCTAGTCGTCAGCTATCAGCTATCAGCCATCAGCTATCAGCATTCAGCATTCAGCTTATGCGCTATTTGAGGTGCTACGCGAACAGTTATCAGCTTATGGGCTACTTGAGGTGCTACTTGAGGTGCTTTCAGCTTTCAGGCATTGGCCGCGCTACTTGAGGTGGTTTTGAATAAAATAAGCTGACCACTGACCGCTGACCGCTGACGGCTTACGTTTGAATATCAACAATTCCTTTCAAAATCTTACAAATAGTCTCAGATTCCAGCCTTCCTACATATTCGCGAGAATACTCAACGCGCATGATTGGTCGCTCTTGTTCTATGCCTTCAACTTCTGCTCTCAAAAACTTCCAGGTATCAGCGATAGTATAGCAACCAAAAACAGTCTGGATTGGATTTTAATTTTGCTTCGAGTTTAAACAAGCAGCACCGAGGATTTGTCCGTAAAGTTTTAATAAAGGATTTATTGCTTCTGTACCCTTTTGAGCCTCTACTACCAGCAAGTAAGGAGAGGTGACGCGACCAGCAACCGTTTTTACTAGCCCCCCATCAGCAGCGATGCAGCGCGGTCTTGGGGAGGCAGCGCGGTCTTGGGGAGGCAGCGCGGTCTTGGGGAGGCAGCGCGGTCTTGGGGGTCCCCCCCATGAGCGACTGCCGTGGTTTCCCCCATGAGCGACTGCCGTGGTTTCCCCCATGAGCGACTGCCGTGGTTTCCCCCATGAGCGACTGCATCAAGACAATGCCTTCTAGTTTAAACTTAGGGTATTGCGCATCCAGATTAATTTTTGCCCAAGCTTCAGCGATGCAGCGCGGTCTTGGGGAGCCAGTGCGGTCTTGGGGGTTCCCCCGGAGACGAAACCTTAGACAGTTGAGCCTTTATGGTTGTTAGGCTATGCAAAAAAGGGGTAAAACTTATTGATTAAGGCTCAACTGTCTTACGGTAACTATCGGCGTAGCCGACGCTTGGCCGTAGGCCACGCCAAAGGCGAACGCGAACAAACCATGAGCAACTGGCGTGGTTTCCCCCATGAGCGACTGCATCAAGACAATGTCATTTCGTTCTGCTAGGACTATTGACACTCCCCGACCATTAGGTACGGGGATTCTTCTTTCATCCAGCTAACTTATCAGCTAGGTTTTCACCCAACTGACAGAGGTTAATCTGTCCAGAAGCGTTAATTTGGGCGTGCCCCGCCCTATTTAAAATATTAATTGCCGCATTTTCGTCCCGGTCTAAGACGCAACCACAACTACAGACATGAGTTCTAACTGATAGTGATTTTTTAACTAGTTTCCCACAGCTAGAACAATTTTGACTAGTAAAATGTGGTTTAACTGCAACAATTTTACGATCAAATACTTTTCCAAAGTATTCTAACCAAGATTTAAACATTGACCAACTAGCATCAGATATTGATTTAGCTAATTTATGGTTTTTTACCATATTTTTAACCTGTAGGTCTTCAACGGCTACCAAATCGTTAGATTGACATAGCGCCCTTGCAGTTTTAACTACAAAGTCTTTACGCTGCCTTGATACCTTGAGGTGCTGTTTAGCTAATTTTTTCTGAAACTTTTTCCTATTCTTAGAACCTTTTTTACATTTAGATAATTTCCGTTGCAGTTTTTTTAATTTTTTTTCGGACTTTCTTAAATATTTAGGATTATGGCAGGTACCACCATTACTGTCAGTGTAGAATTCTTTAATTCCAACATCCAGGCCAATAGCTTTGCCAGTTGGGTTAGTATTTTCTAGCCTTTCTTGATCAATACAAAATTGAACATAGTAACCATCAACTCTTTTAAGCACTCGAACTCTTTTAATTGATTTTAAAGGATAAAAATGTAAATCCCTTGAACCAACTAATTTAAAACTACCAGCTTTAAACCCATCAGTAAATTTTATAGTTTTCCTATCTGTAGATACTTGATAGCCAGTGGTTTTGTATTCAACTGAGCGACAATTTTTTTTAAATTTAGGAAAACCTTTTTTTCCGGGAATTTGTTTCTTGCAGTTGTCATAAAACCTGGAAATAGATGCCCAAGTTCTTTCAGCGTGAGCTTGTCGAGCCATGCTATTTAATTTTTTAACCCAAGGAAAATTATTATTATCAGCTAATACTTTGCAATATTTGTTAAGGGCAAAACGGTTTATTTTGTCCTCTGGTTTAGCATCCATCCATAAACGCAAACATGAATTTTGAATGAATTGACCAGTCCGAATAGCTTCATCAATTAAATTATATTGATATTGTTTACCTTTGAGCTTAAATTCATAAACTAGCATTGGCTCGAACTATCTGTTAATATATATCTAGTATAGACGCTTATTCTAGAAATGACAACAAAAAAAAAAGAATTAGGGGGATACCCGTACATTATGAATAATTTAAAAAAAGACATACCATTTTTTTTAAATACTATTACTTGGTAAAAAGCCCAAAAGTTATCCAAAAATAAAAAAATCAGTGTATCGGTATTCATTGAATAATTAATTAGAAATCACGGCACTTAAAAGTGCTTACTTACCTTGATACGCCCTCTAAAGATGGGCGGTTTTCGGTTTCGTCAATAATAAGGTGTAAATTCCTCTTGACCAAATCGTCGATTCATTCATCAGATGAATAGAGGGATTAATCAGGCGGGATTCGATTACTTCTAATTGCTGTTTTTCCTCAGTACTCACAGCAATAGAATCAACTTGAGTCCAGGGATAGTTACCAATTCTGCCCTCTTGCAATTCAATTACCGATCGCAGTTCATTTAAGCTAGTAGAGTCAGACCTTATCTGATGCATAATTATTTAGTAGATAGAAATCCAATGTTGTTTTGAAGCACATCGTTTATAAAACTAAAACGATTAATAGTACTATAACGACTCTGAAACGATGGCTATTATCAGTATAATCCACCTCTTGTGAATGTCAAAAAGTAGTTGAGATAAATATGTTTATTGCTGTAATTAACTACTTATAAAATAAGCCGTAAATAGCATTTTAAATAGTTATGATGTCAACAGTATTTTTTACGAATTCCAAAGTTACCTATTCCTTCTTCTGACTTTCCTGTTCCCTACATCGGCAAGAAGTATACTAGATCAGGCATTGGCTAACGAATGTGCCAAAATTAAACTACAGTAAGAACTGACGTAAGCTAAAGCGCGTAATCATACCTGAGGAGTATCACTTGTGCAGTCACAATACAACCCCACCAAGATAGAGGAAAAATGGCAACAAATTTGGGAAGAGCAAGGCTTGTACCAAACCTCCACAGAAACTGACAAGCCGAAATTCTATGCTCTGTCCATGTTCCCCTATCCATCGGGTAACCTGCACATGGGTCATGTCCGTAACTATACAATTACTGATGTGATTGCCAGGAAAAGCCGGATGCAAGGCTATCGCGTACTTCACCCTATGGGTTGGGATGCCTTTGGATTACCGGCAGAAAATGCTGCGATCGCTCGCGGGATTCATCCGGCTAAGTGGACATACCAAAATATTTCCCAAATGCGATCGCAATTAAAGCGCCTGGGACTCTCCTATGACTGGGATTGTGAAGTAACCACTTGCTCGCCGGACTATTACAAGTGGACTCAGTGGATTTTCTTACAGTTCTTCAACGCTGGACTGGCCTACCAGAAAGAAGCAGCAGTGAACTGGGACCCCGTCGATCAGACCGTGCTAGCCAATGAGCAAGTGGATAGTGAAGGACGTTCCTGGCGTTCTGGAGCCAAGGTGGAACGGAAACTGTTGCGTCAGTGGTTCCTTAAAATTACCGATTATGCCGAAGAATTGCTCAAGGACTTGGATACCTTAACCGGTTGGCCAGAACGGGTGAAGCTGATGCAGGCCAACTGGATTGGTAAATCTGTTGGTGCTTATCTAGAATTTCCGATTGTGGGCTTAGATGACGGCTTAGAGGAGAAGATTGGTGTATTCACCACTCGTCCCGATACCGTTTATGGGGTTACCTATGTGGTGCTAGCACCGGAACATCCCTTGACCGCCAAAGTCACTACCCCTGACCAAAAGGCTGCAGTTGAAGCCTTCATTGAGGAAGTCAGTAACCAAAGTGAATTGGAACGGACAGCAGAAGATAAGCCCAAGCGAGGGATTCCCACTGGTGGTAAAGCCATTAATCCCTTCACTGGGGACGAAATCCCAATCTTGATTGCTGACTATGTGCTTTATGAGTATGGTACTGGTGCGGTGATGGGAGTACCAGCTCATGATACCAGAGACTTTAAGTTTGCCCAGGAAAAGCAATTACCCATCAAAGTGGTGATTGTCCCAACTTCAGATGATGTCGAGACAGTTAATGACACTCCTCTAGAAGCGGCTTACACGGAACCGGGCATTGTCGTGAATTCTGACCAATTCAATGGTATGGATTCCGTCAAGGCCAAGACCGGAATTATTGACTATGCTGAACAACAGGGCTGGGGCAAAGCCCGAGTGCAGTATCGCCTCCGAGATTGGTTAATCTCTCGCCAGCGTTACTGGGGTGCCCCGATCCCTGTGATTCATTGTCCTCACTGCGGCGCAGTGCCAGTGCCAGACCAAGACCTGCCAGTAGAATTACCCGAAGATGTAGACTTTAGCGGACGTGGTCTTTCTCCCTTGGCTCAATTAGACAGTTGGGTGAATGTACCTTGTCCCAATTGCGGTACACCAGCGAAACGGGAAACTGATACCATGGATACCTTTATCGATTCCTCCTGGTATTTCTTACGTTATCCCGATGCCAAGAATGACTCCGCTGTGTTTGATTCCAACAAAACCAATGATTGGATGGGAGTGGATCAGTATGTAGGGGGAATCGAACATGCTATTTTGCACTTGCTCTACTCGCGATTCTTTACTAAGGTATTACGCGATCGCGGTTTACTCACCATTGATGAACCGTTCCAACGTCTTCTAACTCAGGGGATGGTGCAGAATACGGCTTACAAAAATACCAAAACCGGTAAATATTTCGCTGTTGTAGATATCGATCCCAATGACCCTAAAGATCCAGAGACTGGGGAACCGTTGGCGGTATTCTATGAAAAAATGTCTAAGTCTAAATACAACGGTGTCGCACCAGAAGATGTAGTAGCTAAATACGGTACCGATACCGCCAGGATGTTTATCTTGTTTAAAGCACCACCAGAAAAAGATTTGGAATGGGATGATGCTGATGTAGAAGGGCAATTCCGTTTCCTTAATCGTGTCTGGCGTTTAGTATCGGATTTCGCCGCTAATGGTAGCACTAAACCTAGCTCGTCTAATGGTGATTTAACTAAACCGGAAAAAGACTTACGACGAGCTATTCACACCGCGATTAAAGAGGTAACTGAGGATTTAGAAGGGGAGTATCAATTTAATACAGCGGTTTCTGAATTGATGAAGCTAAGTAACGGTATTACTGATGCTAAGTGTAAAGACTCCCCGGTCTATAAAGAAGGGATTGAAACCTTGATTACATTACTCGCTCCCTTTGCTCCCCATATTGCTGAAGAACTTTGGCATAGTCTGGGTCATAGCTCTTCAATACACAATCAACCGTGGCGTGAGTACGATCCTGATGCTTTGGTAGCCGATGAAATTACCTTGGTGATTCAAATCAAAGGCAAAACTCGCGGCACTATTCAAGTTCCAGCTAACTCCGATAAGGCAGCTTTAGAAACCTATGCTAGGGAATCTGAGGTAGCACAGCGATATCTAGAGGGTAAGGAGATTAAGAAGGTAATTGTGGTACCTGGTAAATTGGTAAACTTTGTAGTGGTTTGATATAAAAAAAGCGCTGGACGCAGGGGATAGGTAATGGAGCTATCAGCTATCAGCTATCAGCTATCAGCTATCAGCTATCAGCTATTTCCTGCCCTCATCGCTATATATAGCTACAAAACAATCAGGTTCATTTACCACTAACAGTTATGTCTGAACAAAACGCACAAGTCTGTCCTATCTGTGGTGTCAGGATCATACCAGGAGGCCAAGTCGAGGATAAGGTCATCTTTAAAGTCGGACCAGTAGGAACAAGAGCTATCCTTCACCAGCGTGTTTGTCAGCATGTTCAGAAACTAGGCTGCATCAATAAGAATCCTTAGTTAAGCATTCAGCTAATGCGCTACGCCCACGCTACTTGAGGTGCCGTCAGCTATCAGCTTGTGGGTGTTGCTTAATAATGGAATGATTTTAAGAGTTTTTAGGTGCGCTTTCCGGATCTAATTATTAAATTCGCCATGGGTCGCACCTGTAGAATGGGCATATTGGTAGAACTGGCATATTGGTAGAACTGGCATCTTGGTAGAACTGGCATCTTGCCAGTTTCATGCTTATTGTGGGGCGGGCAGGATGCCCACTCTACTAGAATTCAGCGGGCAGGATGCCCACTCTAAGAGTTTTTAGGTGCGCTTTCCGTAGGCGAATTAAATTCGCCACGGGTCGCACCTGTAGAATGGGCATCTTGGTAGAACTGGCATCTTGCCAGTTTCATGCTTATTGTGGGGCGGGCAGGATGCCCACTCTACTGGAATTCAGCGGGCAGGATGCCCACTCTACTGCGATTGATGCCAATATTGTGGGGCGGGCAGGATGCCCACTCTACTGGAATTCAGCGGGCAGGATGCCCACTCTACTGCGATTGATGCCAATATTGTCGGGCGGGCAGGATGCCCACTCTACTGCGATTCATTCGAAGACTGAGGCAACGCCCCATCTGTAGCTCATTAGCTAATAGCTGAATGCTGATAGCTGAATGCTGATAGCTGAATGCTAATTCACTTTGGCAGTCCCTAATTTACCTAGGAAGTTGCGCACCAGTAAGGTTAGCATTATCAAGGTTAGCGTTAGTCAAATCAGCGTTAATAAAATTAGCGTTAGTGAGGTTAGCCCCACTCAAATCAGCACCATTGAGGTTGGCCTTGAAAAAGGTGGTGTTACTGAGGTCAGCACCCCTAAAGGAACTACCACTAAGGTCAGCACTGATGAAATTTGCCCACACTACGCTAGCACCACTGAAATCGGCGCGACTCATGTTGGCCCCTGTGGCGTAGGCTGAATCTAAGTTGGCATTGCGGAAGGTTGCCCCTGTGCCATCAATAACTCTCATTGCTGCACTTTCGAGCATGGCATCAGAAAGGTTAGCGCCACTGAGATTGGCTCCCTGGAGGTTAGCATATCTCAGGTCTGCTTCCCTCAAATCAGCTCTGGCTAGGTCAGAATTTACCAGGTCACAGCTTCGACATTCCTTAGTTTGCAGGAGTTGTAGATACTGCTCGCGCTGTTCAGCATTGATAGGAGCGATTAACCCTAAGGAGGCTAGCAGTACACTAATTCCTAAGATTCTGAATTTCATAATTTCTGGCGTTATCTTATTTTGCCTGTATTATGGCAGCGAAGTTCAAGAAATACCCAATATTTCTACTGTGATCACTAATTTCCCCTGGGCGATCGCATTGATAAACTAACGCGCTTCAGTTTTTCATTTACTTCCATTACTCGCACCTTGACCACCTGTCCCACTTTGACTATCTGTTTGGGATCCTCTACAAACCGGTCAGCTAGTTGGGAGATATGCACTAACCCATCTTGATGCACGCCGATATCTACGAAGGCTCCAAAGTTTACCACATTGGTGACAATTCCTTCTAATTCCATCCCTGGACTAAGGTCTTTGAGTTCATTTACTCCTTCTTTGAAGGTGGCGTACTTAAACTCAGCCCTGGGGTCTCGTCCTGGCTTTTCCAATTCCTGGATAATATCCTCTAGGGTTGGTAAGCCGATGGTATCTGTGACGTAACGGTTCAACTCTACTGACTTGAACCGTTCTGCTCCTTGGTTAATCTTGGCTAGAGGTAACTGCAAATCCGACGCGATCGCTTTCACTACGGGATAACTCTCTGGATGCACAGCTGTGTTATCCAACGGATTATCCCCGTTGCGAATCCTTAGGAATCCTGCTGACTGCTCGAAGGCTTTTGGCCCTAACTTTGGTACCTTAAGGATTTCCCTACGGTTCCTGAATGCACCTTGCTGATTGCGATAGCTCACAATGTTATTAGCAATAGTCGGGGTAATCCCAGATACAAAGGTTAGCAGTTGAGCGGATGCAGTATTTAAATCTACTCCTACATAGTTTACACAACTTTCCACGGTGTCATCAAGTTTCTTCTTGAGCAATTTTTGATCAACATCGTGTTGGTACTGTCCCACACCAATGGATTTAGGGTCAATCTTGACCAACTCGGCTAAGGGGTCTTGTAACCGTCTGCCAATACTAATCGCTCCCCTGACTGTGACATCTAAATCCGGAAACTCCTCTCGTGCTAAGTCACTGGCGGAATAAATCGATGCCCCAGATTCATTCACCATTACTTTTATCGGTTTGCGCTCCATGGTTTTGAGTACTTCCGAGATAAACTCGTCTGTCTCACGAGACGCTGTACCGTTACCAATGGCAATTAGCTCGATCTGGTAGGTTTCAATTAAATGCTTAATGGTTTTAGCAGCTTGTTCCCGCTTTTGGCTGCCTTGATGGGGAAACACTGGTTGGTATGTGATGTATTTAGCTGTCTCATCCAGGATAGCCACTTTACAACCGGTGCGGAAGCCTGGATCTATGGCTAAAGTTGGCTTCATTCCTGCTGGAGGAGATAACAACAGTTCTCGGAGATTGGCTTCAAAGGTTTTAATGGACTCTGCATCAGCATAGGCTTTGCGATCGCTACGTACTTCCGTAGTTAGGGAGGTTTTCATCAGCCGATTAAACCCATCTTTGAGCATGGTCTGGTAAAACTCTCGCAGTAGGGTAGCTTTCGTGTAGATTTCTTCAGACTCTAGGTAGGACATCACATAGTCTTCATCAAAAGAGAGTTCCAGCTTTAGGACTCCCTCCGCTTCACCCCTGAGCAGGGCTAACATATTATGTGGCGCTACAGATTTCACGGGGATTTGGAACTCCCGGTACATTTCAAACTTAGTGGTACCTTCGGGATAATCCTTTTTAATCCGAGAGACGAATACTCCCGATTTCATGAAATAATCCCGCAAATACGCTCGTAAGTCGGCTTTTTCCGCTACAGCTTCCGCTAAAATATCAGAGGCACCTTGAAGAACGTCCTCTACCGTATTGAGCTTATGGTCTGGGGAAATGTATTTAGCCGCTTCTTCAGATAAGGATACTGATTTAACCTCCGGATTGTTCATCGACTCAATCCAGTCCGCTAAGGGTTCAAGTCCTTTCTCCCTGGCCATGGTTGCCCGAGTGCGTCGTTTGGGTTTATAGGGCAGGTAAAGGTCTTCTAATTCAGTCTTTTGCTGGCAAGCTTCGATCTTAGCCTTTAGTTCATCGGTGAGCTTACCCGCAGATGCGATCGCATTCAGGATTACTGACTTCCGTTGCTCAAGTTCCGTTAGATAAGTATGGCGCTCAGCTATCGTGCGTAGCTGAACTTCATCGAGAGAACCAGTCACCTCTTTACGGTAGCGAGCTATAAACGGAATAGTTGCCCCTTCAGCAAATAAAGACAGGGCATTCTCGATTTGAGTCGCACTTAATGACAGTTCTTGGGCTAAGATTTGAGAAAAAGTGGTCATGTTACCAGGAAAAGGGGAAATTTAAATAGCAAATTAAAAACGGTATAACCATTAATAATTAACTATTAGCACTTCCATTCACAACTAACAATTATTAAAAAAAATGGTTTCTAGCCCTGAAGTAATCAAACCTACCCTAACTCCAGGTAGTCTCCGTCGAGTCCATCATATTGCTCTGAATGTGAAGGATATCCAAGCATCGCGCCACTTTTATGGTACATTGCTAGGTTTACATGAACTAACTGGTGAAGAAGTGCCCAGTACTTTGCGATCGCTAGTCGAAGCCGGAAAAGTCACTAACTTCGTCACCCCAGATGGCATTGTGGTGGATTTGTTTTCCGAGCCAGAGCTATCACCACCGGATCCAGACCCCCATCGTGGCTTTACTCGGGTCAATCATCTCGCCTTTGATATCGATCCTCAGTTATTTGACCAAGCCGTAGAAGTCCTAAAACAAAATCAAATTCCCATCGATCATGGTCCAGTAACTCGTCCTACTGGCAGAGGTATCTATTTTTATGACCCCGATGGATTTATCGTTGAAATTCGCTGCGATGCGATTGAATGAAACGTAAGCAGTCAGCTATCAGCGGTCAGCCGTCAGCGGTCAGCCGTCAGCGGTCAGCGGTCAGCCGTCAGCCGTCAGCTTTGGCCAAAGCCTGATGGCTGCTAGGACCTCAAGTAGCGTGGGCGTAGCCCATAAGCTGATAGCTGATGGCTGATAACTGATAACTGATAAAACCTCAAGTAGCGTGGGCGTAGCCCATAAGCTGATAGCTGATGGCTGATAACTGATAGCTGATAGCTGATAGCTGATAGCTGTTCGCGTAGCGTGCGCGTAGCGCTTAAGCTAATAGCTGATAGCTTTAAAATTTATAACGTAAAGACCGCTGCTTTTTTTCAAAATACTGTTGATGATAGTCATCAGCTAAATAATAGTCCGAAGCTGGCTTAATTTCGGTAACAATATCCTTATCAAACTTACCAGAAACTTGCAGCTTTTGTTTTGACAGTCTTGCCAGCACTTCTTGTTCCTGATTGTGGAAAAATATCACCGATCGATACTGTTCTCCTCGATCAGGACCTTGGCGGTTCAATGTCGTAGGGTCATGGATAGACCAAAACAGGTCAAGTAATTGTTCATAGCTGACTTTTTCCGGGTCATACTCCACCTGTGCCACTTCCGCGTGACCGGTTATTCTTGATAATACATCCAGATAGCATGGGTTAGGAAAATGTCCTCCCATATAACCAACAGAAGTTGAGACTACTCCCTTCACTTTCCGAAATGCTGCTTCTACTCCCCAGAAACAACCACCACCAAATGTCGCTTTTTCCATCATTGTTACGTAGTTAAACAGTAAATTTTGCGTAGGGTGCGTTAGGGAAGGGCTCGCCTTAATTTTTAGCCTCTTCAGCAGTATTGGAAAAGCCCGTCCCGTAACGCACCACCGGGTTAAACAGCAGTTGTGAGGAATCGGGAATCGGGAAAAAATAATGTGTATATTATAGCAATTCGATATCCCACAAGGTACAAATTGATCCCCCTAAATCCCCCTTAATAAGGGGGACTTTGAGGTTTATAAGCGTACCTCATAACTGCGAAAACGCTATATTAGACTACAAAACGCTATCTGATATTTGTTCGCGTAGCGTGTGCGTAGCACATAAGTTTTTCGCGTAGCGCTTAAGCTGCTAACTTACATTTTTACATCTCAAATATATCACCTATAGTCAATTATTTTATTTGTAAAAATATATTGCGATTTTAAAAATAGCCTTGATTTTTTTCGAGATATTAGTAATAATAAAAATGTCTGATATTTCGATAAGATTTCTGGACAAAAAGCCGCGCTTCTCGCATGCAGGCCAAAGCGCGGCTTTACCCCCAGTCACAAGCTATGTGTGAGGTAATTCTATGATGCCAAAAAAACGGTCAGTAGATCATCTGGTTCACTGTCAGCGAGCCCTAGACCGGCTTGCCCAAATTGCCGAGAGCCCATCCACACGCCCAGATTCAATGCCTCGTGCCATCACTGAGCGAGAGGAAATCTTGATCTACCTATACAGCAACTACCGACTGTCCATGACTCCCCAGGCGTTTTACGGCAAATGGCAAGTGAATCAAGACCACATAGGTCAAATCTGCTGCCGCTCAACTTACGCGGTTAATAGCTGGCTGGCCCAAGGTGCTCGCTATAAAACTCCTAGTGCTGATTCCTTATACCATCTGGCTTTAATGGATTTTGTTTTGGAGAATTTCGAGGCAATTCCTAAGGAGTTGTTGAATCGACTTTGCTCTAATGTTGAATAAGGTTGAAGGTTGAAAAAGGTTGAAGGTTGAAGGTTGAAGGTTGAATGTTGAATGTTGAATGGTGAATGGTGAATTTAGAATTTAGAATGGTGAATTTAGAATGGTGAATTTAGAATTTAGAATTTAGAATGGTGAATTAAAAATTAGACCTCTTGCATCTCATCAACCTTGATGAAGACAAGGCAAAAGGTATAAATTTTGATTTAAGCACCTAAACAAAATTAATTTGCTACTACCAATCTCTGTAACCCTTACAGTGTAAGGCTTTGAGTTTTTAAAAATGTGTAATTAATTTTGTGCACCTGCTTATATACATTCTAAATTCTTAATTCTACATTCTAAATTATTAATTTTCCATTCTAAATTCTAAATTCTATATTCTATATTCTATATTCTAAATTCTACATTCTAAATTCTACATTCTAAATTCTATATTCTAAATTCTACATTCTAAATTCTACATTCTAAATTCTACATTCTAAATTCTATATTCTATATTCCCTAGCCTATTTGCGTCATTTCATTGAAAGTGAATTCCTCAACCGCGCCATCAGTTGCAGCCATGTAATCCTTCAGGTGCTGGGCACCCATATGCTTCTGCCACAGTTCACGGGATTCCCAATTTTCAAAAAACATAAAGTGAGCTGGATTTTCATTGTTCTGATGCAAATCGTATTGCAAGCAGCCCTCTTCAGCACGAGTGATGTCGATCAACTTTTTAAGCTCAGTCTTTACCAGATCAATTTTGTCATCTTTAGCTGTGATATGAGCAACAAGAGTCAATTTAGCCATGTTTTTGTTTCCTTCGTTTTCGTTAAAAATTGAAAATCTGATGGCGATAACTTACCACCCTTGACTATGCTGTCTTAGTTAAAGCCGTCGAGCACATTTTTGCCAATGGCACGACCGCTCTCTTGGTGCGAATGAGCCGTCTTGAGGGTTTCCACACTGATTTTCCCGAGATTGTTGGTCACAGTGGAAATTAGGGTACCATCGTCAATAAGCTCCGAGACCCGATTCAGCAATTCATGCTGTTTTGCGATGTCCTCCGTTTGAAACATCGACCGAGTAAACATGAACTCCCAGCTGAAGGATAGGGCTTTGGTTTTTATCAATGAGATGTCCAGGGATTGAGGGTCATCAATTATTGCAATATGACCGCGAGGCTTGATCAGCTCGATGATGCCAGGAAAATGTCCGTCTGATCCTGAAAGGGAAGCAACGTAGCGGGGTTCGAGTCCCAATTCCTTGATTTGATCAACAAGGGACTGGCGGTGATTGATCACATGGTCGGCACCCATCTTTTGAACCCACTCGATGGTTTCCGGACGAGATGCAGTGGCGATCGCGGTCAACCCGGTGAGTTTCTTGGCAAGTTGAATCAGGATTGATCCAACACCTCCCGCACCACCGATAATCAGTATACTCTCGCCCTTGCCTTCTCCTTCTTTGACCCCGAGGCAGTCGAACAGGATTTCCCAGGCAGTAATGGAGGTGAGTGGAAAACCAGCTGCTTCCGCAAAGCCCAGGGATTTCGGCTTTTTCCCAACAATCCGCTCATCAACGGCATGGAGCTCGGAGTTGGTGCCCGGTCGAGTGATATCACCGGCATAAAAGACTTCATCACCAACTTTAAATTTACTGACATCGCTGCCAACTTGTCGAACAACACCTGCGGCATCATACCCAATGACCTTGGTGCCCTTTTCCGGTGCCATCTTGGCGCGCACTTTCACGTCCACAGGATTGACCGAAATTCCCCGAACCTCCACCAACAGGTCGTGTGGCTCTAATTCCGGCGTTTCGGTTTCAAATTCGATCAGCGCGTCTGGTGCAGTGATTGGTCCAGGCTGATTATAGCCTATGGCTTTCATATCTTGGTTTTCCTTTTTTGATCAATGCCGCCGATTCGATTCTATAGCAGTTTTTAAGCACCTAAACAAAATTAATTTCCTACTACCAATCTCTGTAAGCCTTACACTGTAAGGGTTTGATTGTTTGAAAATGGGTAATTAATTTTGTGCACCTGCTTAGTTTGGTGAGATATAGCGCTACGCGCAAATCAGAAGTCAGAAGTCAGAAGTCAGCTATGACTAAGTTTCGGAGTTTACGAATGTCAAACACCTTAATGCGTTGTGCTATACACAAATTTTTATAAGGTGTAATATATTGTTTGGTTAAATGTAGGCAAGCACATCAATCTAACTGCCGCACTGCCCACCCTAAATCAACTGTCCATGACCCCCCAGGCTTTTTACGGAAAATGGCAAGTCAATCAAGCAGATATCGGTAAGATTGCCTCCCGCTAAACATTTGGCGAGACATTACTTTAAAACTAGGTAAATTTTCTATAAAATGCTGTATAAGTAGAGACAGGATGTGCTAGCTTTATCAAAAATGATATCTACGTTTTGCATGACCTCAGAGCAGGAACCAATACCCCACAGACCAGTTGGTAAGCCAACTCAAGTTCCAACACAGGCACCCATTAGACCAAAAACAAGATTTGGGAAGGTTATTTATCAACTCCTTATCAATATTTGGGACCCCTTAGACCTAGTTGGTAAAGCCTTAATAGGTGACCTCTGGCGAGATGTCTATTTGACAATTCAGGATGCCATTGGTCTTGGCATCCTATACGTTATTTTTGGCTGGATATTTCAGTCGATAACTAAAGAAAATTTTACAGGCTTTGATCAATGTGTGGGTACCTGGAACGTTTGGGAAGTAAACCGCTACTTCTGCCTTGTTGTTGTCCTGCTAGCTTTTAGCTCCTGTATTACCTTATGTGGTCGAATTCTCAAACGCCTCTTAAAAGACCTGATTAATCTATGAGGGGATAGATAGGTTAGCGAGTATGTCTCCAGTTAAACGCGAAGAAATGAGTCTCTACGAAGAAGCTAAAGCTGGTCTGAGTTCTCTGTTTTGGCAAATAGCCCAAGTCTTTACTAGTTTACTAGTAATCTTTTTGTTCGCTGGTGGCCACCCTGCCGGTTGGTTAGTCACTACCTGTTTTATCGTCGGTATTGTATTTGTTTTTTGGAGAGAAAACAAGCGAACTAAGGATGAATTAGGTGAACATAAACAAATATCTAAGGGCGAGTATGAATCAAAGCAATTTGTGACTTTAAATTCTAGCCACAAGCAAAGGAAACCTAATGAAGTTCAGAGAAAAGATGTAGCTGCACTAAAATCTGTAAAGTTGGGGGGTGGATTTGTTGTTGCTGATAGAGTCCATGCTCATCAAATTGGTGGTGACATCCATAATCATTATAATTATGTTCCGAATCAGTCACCAACCTTAACTCGCCAAGAATACCGCAACCGTCAGGCATTACTCGCTAAAGTCAAGAACTATTGGATTAAAGGCGTTCTGGAAAAATCCCTCCATAACCAGGTACTAATTGAATTGGGATTAGAGGAGAGACCAGATGCCATTACTAATCCTTGGAGTGAAATTATCGAAATCGGTGAAAACTCACCTCAACCGCTCTCTGAAGGAACTAAAGTAATTGATGTTTTTGACCAAATTGGTACAGGAAGAACCCTACTAATTTTAGGAGACCCAGGGTCAGGAAAAACTACAACCTTACTGGAACTTGCCCGGAATTTAATCGATCGTGCTGAACAAGACACTGATCAGCTAATTCCCGTAGTCTTTAACCTCTCCTCTTGGGCAAAGAAACGGCAGGCGATAGCCGATTGGTTAGTAGAGGAACTGAACACTATATATCAAGTTCCCAAGAAAATTAGACAAGCTTGGGTAAAGAACCAGCAACTACTACCATTACTTGATGGTTTGGATGAAGTAAAGGCAGACTATCGAGACGAATGTATCCTAGCGTTGAACCGATTCAAGAAAGATTATGGTGCCGAGTTGGTAGTGTGTAGTCGGATTAAAGACTATGAAGCTCTTTCTAACCGTCTCAATTTTCAGAAAGCAGTTTATCTAAGAGTGCTTAGTTTAGCACAAATATATGATTACTTGAATCTTGTCGGGGCTGATTTAACGGGATTGAGGACATTAATTGAAAAGGATAAAGAATGGAAAAAGTTAGCAAATTCGCCCTTAATGCTCAATATTATGACCCTAGCTTATCAGGGAGTAGCAGTTGAGGATTTGCCTAGAACTGAGGTAGTGGAGGAATGGCGCAGGCAGCTTTTTGATGCATATATCGAGAAAATGTTTAAGCGTCGGAAGACTAATCAACGATACAATAAAGCGCAAGTAAAGCGTTGGTTAATTTGGATGGATCAGAGGATGGTTGAGGAGTCGCAAACAGTATTTTTAATTGAAAACATGCAGCCATATTGGTTAGTAAATAGAAAGCAAAAACAAACTTATAGACTGATGGTCGGGCTGATGATCGGGCTGATGGTTGGGCTGATGTCAGGGCTGATATTAGGGCTGATATTAGGGCTGGTGCCAGGGCTGATATTAGGGCTGATATTAGGGCTGGTGGCAGGGCTGAAGGAAGGATCAAAGGAAGAAATCAAAACAGTTGAAATACTTCAATTTAATTGGAAAAAAATCTTGATTAACCTGTTGATGTTTGGGCTGATGTTTGGGCTGATGGGAGGGCTGATGACCGGGCTGATAGGAGGGCTGATAGGAGGGCTGATGTTCGGGCTAGAAAGTTCAGAAATTCAAACAAAAACAAATCCAAATCAAGGAATTTGGAAATCAGCTTGTAATGCTATAACTTTATTACTGATGGTCGGGCTAATGGTCGGGTTGATCCCAGGGCTGATGGCAGGGCTAACGGAAGGGCGAACGGAAGGGCCAACGGAAGAGCTGATGGCAGGGCTGATGGCAGGGCTAACGGAAGGGCTAACGGAAGGGTTAATGGGAGGGTTAATGTTAGGGCTGATATTCGGGCTGATCGGAGGCATGGTAAATGGTGGTATGGCGAGCATCCAACACTTCTTCCTCCGCCTTGTCCTCTACTTCAACAATTGCATCCCTTGGAACTATGCCCGCTTCCTGGACTATGCCACTGATCGCATCTTCCTACAAAAAGTAGGAGGCGGCTACATCTTTATTCACCGGATGTTGATGGAACACTTTGCCGAGATGGAGCCTGAGAATTAAGAATTAAGAATTAAGAATTGAGAATAAAGTAAGGGAAAGCGATCGCCCGTTATCGTATTTCAGTACTCAGGCTTAACTGAATGTGATCAAGGTTTAACCAGGGGAGTAAATTTAAGTTCCATAGCATAACCAGCACTACCTGCTAATTTGGCAAGGGTTTGCAATTTGGGAACTTGTTTTCCCGATTCAATTCTTGCTAATTGAGATTGCTTCATACCTAAGCGCTCAGCAAATTCTCTTTGAGTTAGACCAGTAGCAGCTCTGAGGGCAATAACCTGACTAGCAATATTAAACTCAAATTCTAAAGCTTCATACTCGGCTTTAACTTCTGGATTTGCCAGAACTTGGGAGCGAATATCATCCCACTTAATTGTCTTTGCACTCATTTTTTATTCCTCCTATTTTGGTAATTATAGCGTTTCTAGGATTTATGAAGTACGCTTCTTAAGCTCAAAGTCACCCGAGCGAGGGATTGCTCGCTCGGGGGATTTAGGGGGATCCATTTGTACCTGATGGCATAGAGAATTGCTATAGTTGATCTATTGCTTAATTAATTATTTTCCTGTGCTAAAAATTCCGCTCTACGAGATTCGGCAATTTTAATATTCTACATTCGCCCATTCTACTTGGTGGTGCGTTACGGTGCGGCTGTCCCAAAACTGGCTCTAGGGGTTGAACATCAGGGCAAGCCCGCCCCTAACGCACCCTACGCACTACTTCCCTCTCCCAGGGATAATGTTCCGATCACTATTGAAGGCTTTTGTATACTATGATTGGTAGCACTATATAGCAGTACGCATTAAGGTTAAGACATTGGTACAAAGTGAAAAGCTCTTGTAGTTAACTGTTGCCTTTTGCCTTTTGCCTTTTGCCTTGCGCATAGCGCTATACCTAGTGATCTACCTCCTTTAACAGGTGGTGAGGTTTTCCCGGAGCAGTAGAAGTTGCATGAACTTGGGTCTTGGACAAACGATCGGTGGACGCTATAAAATTATTCGTCAACTGGGACAAGGTGGATTTGGTCAGACTTTCGTAGCTGAAGACCAACACTTGCCTGGTGAAAATCAGTGTGTGGTTAAGCAGCTCAAGCCAGTAGCCACGGATCCCTTGACATTGCAGACGGCTAGGCGACTGTTTGAGACGGAAGCCCAAATCCTACACCAGTTGGGAAATCATGAGCAAATTCCCCAGCTTTTTGCGTATTTTGAAGAAAATCAAGAATTCTATCTCGTCCAAGAATTGATTGAAGGGGAAGACCTCAGCCAGGAACTTGTACCGGGACAACAGGTGAATGAAGATCAGATTATTTCCCTGTTGCAGGAAATCCTGGAAGTTTTAGAATTTGTCCATCAACGGCGTATTATTCACCGAGATATTAATCCTCAAAACATCCTTCGGCGTAAATCAGATGGCAAATTAGTACTGATTGACTTCGGTGCGGTTAAACAAGTGAGTACCCAAATCCTAGAAGGGGGCAATACTGGCTTTACGGTTGCTATTGGTACTCCTGGCTATCGACCGAGTGAACAAGCCAATGGTTACCCGAAATTAAGCAGTGATATCTATGCTGTCGGGATGATCGGGATTGTTGGTTTAACGGGTTTACGTCCTCACCAATTGCCCCTTGACCCTAATACAGCGGAAATTAGCTGGCATAACCAGATATCAGTAAGTGCTGAATTAGCCGATACTTTAGATAAAATGCTGTGCTATGATTTCCGAGAGCGTTACCAATCAGCTACCTCAGCATTACAAGCACTGACTACTGTAATTACTAATAAAAATAGCAATAATAACAGCAATACTAACACCACTAAAACTGGCGCTACTTTAATGTTGGGAATTGCGTCATCTATACAACCGCTGCTTCCTAAACCCCGACGATTCAGACTAAAACCGTACCAAGTGTTACTGTACACCGGGGTGATTGGATTGGGGTTTGCAGCAACGGTTTTTATGGTGAATATATTCAGGGAATTTAGTGCGACGGATTGGTATAACCAGGGCGAAACCTTTTTAGAATTGAAGCGCTATGAAAAGGCTCTGGACGCTTATAATCGAGCTGTGGAAATCCGAGGGGAATATGCTCCAGCTTGGCAAGGTCAGGGTAAGACTTTGTTTGCACTAAAGTACTATGAAGAAGCTCTAAACGCTTACGACCAAGCGATTCAAATTGAACCGGATTATAGTGCAGCTTGGAAGGGTAGGGGTAAAACCTTGGAACAGTTGGAGCGTTATGACGGAGCAATTAAAGCGTTTAATAGCGCCCTGGAACTCCAACCCAATGACCTGGATGCTTGGATCAGTCTTGGTAATGTTCAGGTTAAGTCCAAGAATTATTTTGATGCGATCGCATCCTTTGACCAAGCCCTTAAACTCCAACCCGATTCTTACCAAGCTTGGTATCGACGGGGCTGGGCATTACATAATTTGCGCCGATATAAAGCAGCAGTAGAATCCTACGACCGAGCCTTAGACTACAAACCTAATTCCGCTGAAGCCTGGTATCAGCGGGGTAATGACTTGAGCAATTTGCGAAAGTATAAAGATGCAGCCAAGTCTTATCAGCAAGCGGTTCAATTCCAGCCCAACTTCTACCAAGCTTGGTATAGCTGGGGCAATACCTTAAATAAATTAGGGAAATACCAAGAAGCCTTAGGGTCCTTCGAGCAAGCCGTTAAACTCCAGCCTAAGTCCTATCAAGCCTGGTACAGTCGCGGTTGGACACTCCATCAAGTCCAGCGATATGAAGATGCCCTGGAAGCTTACTACAAAGCCATTAAACTACAATCCAAGCCTTACCAAGCTTGGTACAGTCGAGGCAATACCTTCTATAAATTGGAACGCTATAAGGATGCGATCGCATCTTACCAACAAGCAGTTAACTATAAACCTGACTACAGCCAAGCCTGGTATAGCCTAGGCAATGCATTAGTTAAACTCAACGAGTATAAAAAAGCGATCGCTGCTTATGATAAAGCCGTGCGCTACCAGCCAAACTACCGAGACGCTATCAAAGCACGGGATTGGGCAAATAGCGAATTGGAAGCAGAGAATAGGGAACAGGAAATTGGGAATCGGGAATCGGGAACCGGGAATCGGGAATCGGGAATCGGGAATCGGGAATAGTTAAAGTAGGGTTGACGTAAGCATATGCGCGTAGCACTTAAGCTGACAGCTTTAGCAATCCTAAATCAATTGAGAGAATGTTTGTTCCCTGTTCCCTGTTCCCTGTTCCCTGTTCCCTGTTCCCTTTGCTATTACATCTTAAGTAGCTTCGGTAGAGCCAATATTATCTAATTCCCCATCTGATTTAGCCAGATAAATCCCAGATAATACGATTATAAACGTCAAGCCATTTAACCAACTCAATTTTTCCGCAAAAATTAGCCAGGCTAAGACTGCTGCAATCATAGGTTCCAGCAATAGGATGAGAGAGACAAAGCTAGATGAAAATTGTTTGAGACTATAGAATAATGCACCCAATCCAATTATAGAGCCACAAAGTCCTAGGCCAATAACAGCAGACCATGATGAAAAGGAAGCAGGAAATAGTCTATCTTCAAATAGCAATGTTAATGGTAACAACAATAGGCCACCCAAGGTATAAAGCCATAGTAAAATTGTGCTTGTGTCAAATTTAACTCGGAGATGCTCTGTTACCAAAAGTGTCCCCGCGTAGAAAAGGGCAGATAGTAATGCAACGCTGTCCCCTATCAATGTATCTCGATCGATATGAAAATCGTTAAAACCAATTAAGAACGTTCCTGCTAGAGCCAGTATCATGCCGATTAGGAAGCGACGATTAAAGGATTGGCTTAACAGTAACCATCCGCCGACAGCTGCAAAGATAGGAGTGGTGTTGTGGAGCAGATTAGAATTAGCAACACTTGTTTTTGTCAAAGACCAAGCCCAGGTCACTAGGCAAATTGAATCTAAGCTAGCAACAAGAAATAACGAGAAAAAATCCTGGACAGTATAAGCCTTGTTATCAGTAGTAGATAAGCGTCCGCTCTGCTTATCCCAAAGTAGTTTGACAACCTTGCCAAGACCCAACGCTAGGCTGGCAATCCAAAACCGATTAAATATCGTTCCATAAGGACCCATATCATGTTCTGTTATGCGAGTCAGAATTGGTGAAGACGATAGGGCAAAAATGGCAATGGCTAAGGAAGAAGATCCCCAGACTGCAGAATGTTTAGTAGAAATCATCAACTTCCTTAATTAGGGATTATATAGTGGTTGTAAACAGTTGTATTAAACGATTTTAGTAAGCATTCAGCATTCAGCCGTCAGCCGTGAGCTAAAAGCTCACGCTACGCGAACAGCTTTGTGGCACAGGCTTAATGTTTGTGGCACAGGCTTCAACCCTGTGACATCACTCAGGATTATTCGAATGCTGACCTGTTTTATTCAAAAGCACCTCCCGTAGCGCATTAGCTGATAGCTGATAGCTGATAGCTGATAGCTGATAGCTTACCGATTTGAGGTAGAAAATCCTGGATTTTAGGCAACAGGAAATAGCGGATCACCAGAAAAGCGGATCACCGGAACCTACAAAAGGAAATAGGGAATAGCGAACAGAAAAAAAATGATGTGTAGCTCCTAATTAAGAAAAGTTCTATAAAAAGGGTTAACTACATCATCAGTATAAACTATGGCGAGTAGCCATGGTTTATCTAATTTTATAGGAAGAGAAGTATAGCTTAAGACATAGTTTTCTTATTGAAAGGGGACAGGTAGCTTTGGATCAGGAAGCATAAGATATCTTAAGCTTTGCTTCCACTCCTATATCTGTAAAAGTATCATAGGATAAACCCATCTTGTCAATCAACCACGGGTACTTTTCAATAAACCTGGCCTTATGGCGCTCATTGACAATATATTTTATACATATAGTGTTTATTTGATGGTAAAAACATTATAGATAGGAATTAACAAAATTAGATCCGTTTACCCGGCAAAATACCATTTAATATAGAGCCTAATCCAGATTCATTTGCTGACCATAGCATTGCTAGGCACTGCCCACCTTAGGATTAATCACTATTCCCGACTCCCGACTCCCGACTCCCGACTCCCGATTCCCGATGCCCGACTCCCGATGCCCGACTCCCGACTCCCCATTAACTGTTACAGAAACCGCAACACAAACAAACAGCCTTCTGTGGTGGATTAGCTTAGGAATAAGCAATACAGAGGGACAATCAAATGAACAAATTACTCAGACTATTCCTCCTTTCCGGAATGGTCGCTATCTTGGCACAGCTAACAACAGCTTGCCACAATCAGCCATCAGCCCAATTAGAAGATAGCTCTAGTCTACCTGTAGCGAAAGACGTAGAACGTGACCAAAGACAGCGCCAATCAGAACTTATGGAATCAGCCCAGGTCGGGAGGTCGGCGGATAGTGTTAATCAGAATTTCCGTAACAGAGGTTTGACACCCCGAGCCTCAATGCCACTCTCCGGTAGCCCAAATGCAGCCTCTAAACCAGTTCCTAGGAGATCAGTTACTGCGGCCAAACGGATGCCGTTACTGACAGCAGAGCATGCTATCCCAGAAGCCAGCAACAGAGAAAACTATAGTCCCATTGATGAGAATGCCTTTCAGAGAGTAAAGCATAATCCCCTGTCTACCTTTGCGATTGATGTTGATACCGCCTCCTACAGCAATCTTCGTCGTTTCCTTAATAACGGTCAACTCCCCCCTACTGATGCCATCCGTATCGAAGAATTAATTAACTACTTTAACTACGACTATCCCGAACCAGAAAGCGATCGCCCTTTCTCGATTACCACAGAAATTTCCCAAGCTCCTTGGAATCCCACTCATAAATTAGTTCACATTGGTATCCAGGGGGAAAAGATGGCCATTGAAGATTTGCCTCCCAGCAATCTAGTCTTTTTGCTGGATGTCTCCGGTTCCATGAATTCTCCCAATAAGCTTCCCCTGCTCAAAGATGCCTTTCGGATGCTCGTCAATGAATTAAGAGAAGAAGACCAGGTCAGTATTGTCGTCTATGCTGGAGCTGCTGGGGTGGTTTTACCCCCTACTCCAGGCAACGAGAAAGATAAAATCTTAACAGCCATTGAGAATCTCAATGCCGGGGGGTCTACTGCTGGGGGAGCAGGAATTAAACTGGCTTATAAACTCGCCCAGGATAATTTTATTAAATCAGGAAATAACCGAGTTATTCTAGCAACCGACGGAGACTTTAATGTCGGAGTTTCCAGTGATACCGAATTAGTTACACTAATTGAACAGAAGCGAAAAAAGGGAGTTTTCCTGACCGTATTAGGATTTGGTACTGGTAATTTACAAGACTCCAAGATGGAGAAGATTGCTAATAAAGGTAATGGCAATTATGCTTATATTGATAACGAGTTAGAAGCGAAGAAAGTCCTGGTTAACGAAATCGGAGCTACTTTACTCACTATTGCCAAAGATGTTAAGATTCAAGTAGAGTTTAATCCTGCCAAAGTCCAAGCTTATCGTTTGATTGGTTATGAAAATCGGCGACTGAAGGATGAAGACTTTAATGATGATACTAAAGATGCCGGAGAATTAGGAGCAGGTCATACTGTCACCGCACTGTATGAAATTATTCCTGTGGGAGCGAAAACTAATGTCAAATTACCAGATATTGACCCTCTGAAATATCAATCCAATGCTGCTTCAACCACTAATTCCAAAGAATTAATGCAGGTCAAGTTACGTTACAAAGAGCCTGACGGTAACACCTCTCAACTCCTCACCTATCCCTTGGTTGATAAAGCTGTAAAGCTAGAGGATGCTTCCGATAACTTTAAGTTTTCTGCTGCCGTTGCCAGTTTTGGTATGGTCTTAAGAGATTCTCCTTACAAAGGTAAAGCCAGTTTTGACCAAGCATTACAATTAGCAAAGGAATCCGAAGGGGTAGATTTAGAAGGTTATCGAGCTGAGTTTATTGATTTGGTTGAGAGTGCGGAGGAAATAGGGGATAGGTAATTGGGAATCGGGAATCGGGAATCGGGAATCGGGAATCGGGGGAAGAGTTTGGGGAGAGTGCGTAGGGTGCGTTAGGGGCGGACTTGCCCTTATTTTTACGGTAGCCAGGGTTGAGATAGTCCGCCCCGTAACGCACCACCCTGAGCACAAGCAACACTCTGAGCAGACAGCTTGGGATTGGTGATCAGACCAACCGGTCCTGCATCCAACACTATCACTCCCCTCACCAAGTTACACCCTTCATCTCAATTGGGAATAACTGACGCTCAGAAAGTCGATCCTGATCCAATGCATCGATCAAGTACTGACCTGTTTCTTGCTGTTCGTCAATATCCTGATCATCAATCCAGGACTGAAGCAGATTAACCGCTTCAGCTTGCTTTTGTCTTACCAGAATAGAGTTTGCCAAAAGTTGTAATGTTATAGCTTCGAGGGATATCCCTTGCTGCTTGGCTTCCTGCAAGAGATATTGCTCCAATTCTGGTGGCAGGTTAAGGATTAACGTCATCAGTCAAACAATGAATGATAAGATTTAATTTGTTAAGTAATTGGGCTTGATAACAAGAAGATGTTTTGTGATTAAACAATTGATCTTCTTGTTAGAGGATATCTGAAAAGTTTTTTGATACTGAATTTTGCCCCCCTAGCCCCCCAATTCTGGGGGGAACAAGAATCAATTTGCTGGTAGAAGTCCCCCAAAATTGGGGGATTTAGGGGGCTTGGATGTAGCAAATGAGACTTCTCAGACAACCTCTTATCAGTCTTGAATAACGAATCGCACTGGTTGTTATCTCAGTTCAATCCCTACGAAAAATCCGATAAGCTAATCACATCAGCATAAGCAACACCCAAAGCATGCATAAATGCCCCATGTACGTCTTGAGCGATAATAGTCTGATTGCCAAAAACCAGATCTCTAGTAGCACAGGCATCATGAACTACCTTACACTTAAAACCCAAATCAGCAGCAGCGCGAGTGGTAGCATCAATACACATGTGACTCATGGCACCGCAAATAACTAACTGTTCAATCTCAGCTTCTTTGAGTTGATCCAGCAAAGTAGTTTCCCGAAAGCTATTAGGATAATTTTTCGGGATTACAGTTTCACCAGGAAGGGGTTTAACAATCTCATGGATTTCAACTCCTTCAGTACCTCGGATAAAGAAGGGTTCATTAGAATCAGCTTCAAAAAAGTGCTGTATGTGAAAAGTTGGCAACTTGTTTGACCGAAAATGCTCTAATAAATGTTGAGAATTTTGACTAGCTAAATTCATCCCCACTAGTTCCATAGAACCACCAGGAAAGTAGTCATTCTGAATATCTACTAGTATCAGTGCTGTCTTTATTGTTGTTCTGGGCCCCTGTTTTTACTTAACCCTTTTACATTATAACCCACATTCCGCCGGTAGTAGCATAGCACGAAGTAATACAACCCTAGAACAGAATTTATAAATTATTTTTTATCTGGAAATTTTTATTATCCTGTATGATTGGCTAAACCCTTAATTTTTCGTTTCATTGGAATTCTCTGCACCCTGTATTCCATAGCTGACCATTTGGGAACTCTACGGTTAGGACTGTATAAAGCCGTATAGCAGTTCTCAATTAGGTGAAGTACTTTATTCTTGGTGTTTAGGGAGCTACGGAAGTGTGGGAAGTATGGCAGGTGTGGGGAGATGGTAACGCGCTATAGCAATACGGATTTAATCTAGGTTTTTCCATATTAATGAGGTACACAAGATTTTCTCCCTGCTCCCTGCTCCCTGCTCCTTGCTCCCTAAAACCCAGAACGAAAGTACCTCACCTTAAAACCGATGTAAATATTACCATAGGAAATTATCCCAAATGTCGGTTATCGATACAGATCAGGGTCGCAAATTTATTACCACTGAACCGATCACAGAAAGTGAAGAAACAGGAAAACAAAGAGTGTGGGATGCCACTCGCAGTGCATTTTCAGAACGCAATTGTATTGGTTACTGGCGCTATCCTATTTTTTCTAAAGTAGGGGAAATCTCTAAGGAGCCTGATATTTTTATTACTGATCAAGACCTTGGTCTAGTAGTAATTAAAATCCAATCTGTCACTATTGATGAAATTATTACTATTGATGATGATCAGTGGCAACTCCAAAACCCTTACAGCGCTGACCCAAATCCCTACCAACAAGCAGAACATCAGTTAAAAGCAATACTCGCCTTTTGCGATCGCGAACCAGCCCTTTGGCGCAAAGTTACCGGTAGGGCGATGATTGCTCTTCCTTTAATTACTCAAGAACAATGGCAACACCACGGTTTTGACCAACTCCCAGACTGTCCTCCGATTATCTTCCAGGACCAACTCGGTAAAGTTGGCTTCCTAGAGTGTATTCAAGAAACTGAATCAGTGATACCAGGAGAAGACATAGATGATCAGCAGTGGAAGTTACTTTTAGCCGTGATCAGCGGAGCACCAATTTTCCGTAAACCTCCGCGTACCCTAGTCTCTACCGAAGGCAAAACTCGCGCTAGTGTAATAGCTGCTTACACCCAACAACTCTACGAATTAGATTGGCAGCAGGAACACATTGGAAAAGAAATCCCTCCTGGGTTTCAGCGGCTGCGGGGAATTGCGGGGTCAGGAAAAACAGTACTGCTATGCCAAAAAGCCGCTCATATGCACTTGAAGCATCCAGACTGGACGATTGGGTTAGTGTTTTTTAGTCGCACTCTCTACGACTTGATGATTGGGTTAGTGGATCGATGGCTGCGTCGTTTCAGCAATGGTGATATCCAGTATGACCACAAGACTAACCACAAACTGCGAGTACTTCATGCTTGGGGTGCTAAGGATCAGCCTGGTTTGTACAGCAGGATTTGCCAGTTAAATGGCGCTAGACCCAAATCCGCTGGGGATACTCGGGAAAGGCAGCCCAATCGGGGTTTGGCAGAACTTTGTAAACGGCTATCGGAAGAAATCAACATTGAACCCTGCTTTGATGCCATTTTAATTGATGAAGGACAAGACTTAGTTACTGAAGATGACTTAAAATACCAGGGCAAACAAGCCATTTATTGGCTAGCTTATCAAGCCTTACGACCCGTTGACCCAGAACAGCCAGAACAACGGCGCTTAATCTGGGCTTATGACGAAGCTCAAAGCCTAGACACCTTAAAAATTCCTACCACAAAAGAACTGTTTGGTGAAAATCTCAGCCGACTTTTGTCACAAGGACCACAATACCCCGGTGGTATTAAAAAATCTGAAGTTATGCGGCGCTGCTACCGCACTCCTGGCTCAATTCTCACCGCTGCTCATGGGCTCGGAATGGGGTTGCTACGTCCTGAGGGAATGCTAACTGGAATTACCAGAAAGGAAGATTGGGAAAAAATTGGTTATGAAGTCAAAGGTAACTTTATTCCCGGTCAACAAATCACCATCCATCGTCCAAAAGAAAACTCCCCCAATCCAGTTCCTGAATTGTGGAGCGCACCAGTATTAGACTTTGAAACCTATGGCTCTCGTCAGGAAGAAATGAGTGCTTTGGCAGATAAAATTATGCATAATCTGGTTGATGATGACCTTAAAGCCAGTAAAGAAATCTTAGTGCTAGTTTTAGGCTCTAGTTCCGAAGCAATTGAATTAGAAAATCATGTCGCTGTTGTGTTGATGGAGCAAGACATTGATATTTATATTCCCACAGCATTAGAGTTGAATGAACTCAAGCCTCAATGGCCCCACGTTGATCGCGATCGCTTCTGGAAAGATGGTGGGGTAACTATATCTCGTGTGCCCCGTGCTAAGGGTAATGAAGCGGATATGGTTTATGTGGTCGGTGTTGATAATGTTGCCAGAAACGAGAGTGATGTCAGTCTGCGTAACCAGCTATTTGTGGCATTAACTCGGGCGCGGGGCTGGGCAAGTGTCAGTGGAGTGGGTGACTATCCCATGTATAGCGAAATGCACCAGGTCATTGAGAGTGGCGATACCTTCACCTTTACCTACAAGCGACCTCTGAAGCGGGATATTGGTGACCTTGAAGAAGGTTAACCGTCACAACTGTTTAACTTCGGAATAGGGAACAGGAATCCGTAAGCTATCAGCGTGTCGCGTATCAGCGAACAGCGATTAGCGCTACTTGAGGTGCTAAAGGCTTGTGGCCACGCTACACCGAACAGTTTCTGCCCATAGCGTACGCTACTAATGGTGCTTTTGAATAAAATAAGCATGATAGCTGACAGCTGACGGCTGAATGCTTACAGGAATCCTCCCCGATTTGAACATGTTATGTTCAAAAAGACTGCCAAATTTGATAAATTTCCCCAAGAAGCAAAAGCAGCTTTAGCACAGATGGAAGAGTATTATGAATTGGTGCAATAACGGGATTAATCGGGTGAATCTTTTTGTTGTAAATTTATAACTAAAGGAAGTGTGGGGAGATAGGGAGATAGGGAGATGGTGGAGATTTTTATTAAGGGTAATTGTCATAAAATAATATGAGCATTCTATTGCCGAAGAGTGTTTTTGCATGCATTGAGATGCACCCTGAGTAATCGCCCATGTTGCTCAATTATGGCGTAAGGTCGTGATTGCTCCTAAGGTTGATTAGGAATAGTGCTATCTTTGACGCAACTTGGTATCAATAAATCTCCCATGCGAATTTTACAAATCGTCCCGTCGATTTCCCTGGTATATGGTGGTCCGAGTCAAATGGTAAAGGGACTATCTCAGGCTCTGGCATCTCAAGGGGTAGCAATTACAGTACTAACTACTAACTCTAATGGGGATGCTGGTCAACCCCCTTTGGATGTACCCCTGGATCAACCAGTAGAACAGGATGGTTATCAGATCAGATACTTCCGTTGCTCTCCCTTTCGCCGCTATAAATTTTCCCTGGGCTTATTACGCTGGCTATGGCAACACGCCTCAGAATTTGACCTTGCCCATATCCATGCCTTGTTTTCCCCAGTCAGTACAGCAGCGGCTACCATCGCCCGAAAACAGGGATTACCCTACCTATTGCGTCCCTTAGGTACCCTTGACCCAGCGGATTTGCGGAAGAAACAACAGCTAAAGCGCATCTATGCCGCACTGTGGGAGAAACCGAATTTAGCTGGAGCAGCTGGTATACACTTTACGAGTCAACAGGAAGCTAAGATTTCGGAACGTTTTGGCACAGCATCCCCTGATATCGTGATTCCCTTAGGAGTAACGCCGCCAATCCAGCAACAACTCCAGCAACAACTAGCTCAAGCACGTACTGAATTGAAGATTCCCCATGACCAGCCCTTAGTGTTGTTTATGTCTCGTATTGACCCGAAGAAGGGATTGGATTTACTTATCCCAGCTCTAGAGACGCTATTAAACGAGGGATTGCAGTTTCACTTTGTCTTGGCGGGAACTAATCCTCAAGACCCAAGTTATGAAAATAGTATCATAGACCAGATAAAGGCTTCAACTCTATCATCAAATACTACCATTACTGGTTTCGTGACTGGTGATTTGAAAGCAGCATTGTTAAAGGATGCGGATGTATTTGTCCTGCCATCTTACTACGAAAACTTTGGGATTGCGGTAGCGGAAGCGATGGTGGCTGGCACAGCAGTGGTAATTTCTGACCAGGTCCATATTTGGGAAAACGTCAAAGATGCTGAAGCAGGATGGGTAAGTGCTTGTGAGGTTCAGGCTTTGACTAGACAGTTACGGGAAGCCCTTCAAAATAAAGAGGAATGCCAACTGCGGGGAGTCAAGGCTCAGGAGTATGCTTTAAAGCACTATAGTTGGAATGCGATCGCACAACAAATGATTCAGGTTTACCGTCAAATTAGTGATTAGTACCCGCAAGGGTACTGTCAAACCCCCGATAAACCAAGCAAAATAGACCTATCAGCCAATTAGATCAAACAACACAGAGCAATAGACGAATAATACATGAAAATGGAACGTATTCAGGAAATTCCTACCTTTAAAGTTAATGGTTTTGCTGCTCTGGTAGGGATTATTGCGATCGCTAGTTTTGGTGTGTGGTTAGGTAAAGGTCTAGTCGGGTTTTCCAATATCAACGACTTATTGATCTATACCAACAACTTATTTGGTATTGGTCTAGTGATTGTAGCCTTGGTTGCCGTAAAAGGCTTTCTGACTGTGCAGCCTAACCAAGCCCGAGTGCTAGTGTTTTTAGGTAACTACGTTGGCAGTGTCCGTACCTCTGGTTTTTGGTGGGTTAACCCTTTTGCCTCCAAGCAATTGGTTTCTCTACGAGTGCGTAATTTCAATAGTGATAAGCTGAAGGTAAATGACGCGAAAGGCAACCCCATTGAGATTGCTGCGGTAGTTGTCTGGCGAGTTGTAGACTCAGCCAAAGCCACCTTTGACGTAAATTCCTATGTAGATTTTGTGGCCATCCAAAGTGAGACCGCTATCCGTGGTTTAGCCAGTCGTTATCCCTACGATACTAATCAAGAAAACCTAGCGTCACTCAGAGGCAGCCCCGAAGAGATTGCAGCAGCTCTTAAGGAAGAATTACAGGCTCGCTTAGAGGTGTCAGGTGTCGAGGTGATTGATAGTCGTATTTCCTATTTAGCCTACGCTCCAGAAATTGCCCAAGTCATGCTACGGCGTCAGCAAGCACAAGCAATTATAGCAGCTCGTCAAGAAATTATCGAAGGTGCCTTAAGCATGGTGGAAATGTCCATCAAGCGGCTGAACGATAACCAAATTATTCAGCTAGACGAGGAAACAAAAGCAGCAATGATTAACAATTTGCTAGTGGTTTTGACTGCTGAGCAAAATATACAACCTGTGGTCAATACTGGTAGTCTTAAACTCTAAGCATTCAGCGATCAGCTATCAGCTATCAGCCCTGATGGTAGAGAACTGCCAAAAAACCTTGATTTGATTGCTTCTTACCCGGATTGACCAATTGACCGTAAGTAGTAAGCTTTCAGATTGAGTCTGGTTTAAACCTAAAATATAGCGTTTCTCATAGCTATTAGGTGAGCTTGACCTTGGCGAATTAAATTCGCCACGGGTCACACCTGAGGTACACAGGATTTTTGCCCTATTCCCTATTCCCTATTCCCTATTCCCTGTTCCCTATTCCCTGTTCTCTATTTTAAATAGCACTATGACCCAAAGCCAAACCAGCAACTAGCATCCCTAGTACCAAAAACGGTTGCGCACTAGCCTGGTATTTGACATCATTTTTCAGGGGGTCACGGAGAAAGTACATATCCTGGAAGGTGATTTGGGGGATGATTAATAGGATCAGGATAGCAGCGTAGAGGTTCTGATGAATGCTGATTAAATAACCAGCAATCCCTGCTTGAAATAGATCAATCATCACCACACAAATCCAAGCTGCTGTGGTAACACCAAACATGACCGGTAGGGATTTTAAGCCCAATTCGCGATCGCCTTCCACACTCTTGAAATCATTAACTACTGCAATACCTAACCCTGCCAGGGAGTAGAACAGGGTCAGAATCATAATAGTCAGGTTAAGATGACCAAATAAGCCATGACCTGCCCACCAGGGAAGGGCGATATAGCTGGCACCGAGAGCATAGTTTCCCAGCCAACCATTTTTTTTCAGTTTCAGGGGTGGGGCAGAATAGATATAGGCTAGAAAGGCACCACCTAGGGTAAGACAGGTGAGTGTGGGAAATTCATGACCAGCCCAAACATCGAGTCCGTAGCTAAGAGCGATACCTGCTAGGAGTAGCACCACAATCTGGGTGATCACCTGGGGGATAGAGATGGCTCCCGATGGGATAGGACGGTATGGTTCATTAATGGCGTCGATTTCGCGGTCATAGAAATCATTCAAGGTTTGGGTATACCCTGCCATCAACGGACCAGAAAGCAACATACAGGCGGCGGCCATCAGAAGGTCTTCGAGTGTCCAACTGTAGCCACCGGAGGAAGCAGCACCACACACTACCCCCCACATCAGGGGTATCCAGGTAATTGGCTTCATCAACTGCAGGCGAATCTTCCATAGGTTGCTTTCACCAGGAGCTGCGCCTTTCATACCCAGTAGCTGACGGGTTTTGGCACTTTGTTCAGTTAGATTTTCTTCAGCCATAGCTACTACCTAGAATGAAATTATCAAATAGCCATCTTGAAACTTAGCCCCTTTCACGGATTGACCACTAAGTTGTGGGGGAAGCAGGATATTATGCCGTTGATCCCCGGCTTCAACGGTGACTTCTGGACCGTATTGGGTCAGTTTCACCTGCTTTTTGTTAAAACCTGGTAAGAATAAACGAACGTTGCGACCAGGAATGTCGATAGTCATGGGTCTGGGTGCCTGGGATGCCTGTTTAAAATCTGGCAGGGCATCGATCAGGGATTGCCAATCTTCCCCTGGTGGGGAAGTGGGAAGAGCATTAACGACTAGAGGGGCAAATTCCGATTCTATTGCTGGGGTTACCGGGGTTTGGTTGACCAGCACACCACCGACAGTAACACCCACTTGTTGGGCACTACCCCACAGATACTTGGCTGTGGCCATGGCTAGGGGGTCATCGGTAGTGACCAGATAGGATGCGACCCGATTGGGATTTGCGATCGCATTTTTTCCATCCTCCAACATATTGTTGGCCTTATTACTTGATTCACCAGCCAAGTCGTCACTCGTCCATGACACATTTAGGATGGCGCTAGTGACTGGTTGGATAAAGGGGGAAAGGGCTTTGCCCAGGTCAGAATCTGCCATGACTTGGCGAAATCTACGACTATACCAACTGATAATTTCTGGCATTCCCAACATTCTCAGGGTAGCTTGAGAGCAGGTGCCATCGTAGATGATCGCGTCATACTGACCGCTTTGGTAGTACTCCCGAAGGGCGTTGAGGGCTAAAGCATGATCCATCCCCGGTAAGATGCCCAGTTCTTGACCATAGACATTTTTTAGGGTAGGCGATCGCAAATATTGCTCCTCTAGCTTTTTAACATCTTCCCAGCTGCGTTCCAGTAGTACTGTAGTCATTAGCTGTACTACCCGGAGGTTAGGACTTATTTCCACCGGGTCAGACGTTGGGGATAGCCCCAGTAGCAGTCCAAAGCTAGGACTTGGGTCTTGTCCTACCAGTAGCACTCGTTGACCGAGGCTCGACAGCTGCTTAGCGGCAGCAATTGCCACAGTAGTGCGACCTGTGCCGCCTTTACCCAGAAATGTTAGAATCCGTGCCATAGTGCAAGTCTTTTGCCTCGGTGCGATCGCGGTTACTAAAATCTAGTCTACGACTTTCAATTCATCCTCAAAGAACCAGGTAGAGGAGTTGTCCTCAAATTTCACCGTTGCGCCAACTCCACTGCCATCGGTCATTTTATAATCTGTGATCGTGCCTACTTTTCCCAGTTTATTTGCGATGTCGTTGCCTACCCGGTCTCTTAGACGAAACACTTTTACTTTTTGCCCGATTTTCATTGCTACTAGATCATACGATAAACCACCCCTCAGTTTACCGGAATGTGTCGCGATCGCATCAGGGAAAACTGCCATAAGTTCCACTGTTGCTCCTGGGACTGATCTCAAATCCGGTTGAATACCCATAATCTAGGGAAGTGTCGGAAGTGTGGGAGGTGTGGGAGGTGTGGGAGGTGTGGGGAGGGTGCCTCTGCTCCCTACTCCCTACTCCCTGCTCCCTACTCCCTGCTCCCTACTCCCTACTCCCTACTCCGTTTGCTATTTAAGTTGTTTATCAAGAATTTTATCCAAATTATAACCATGTTATTTGATGAACCTTTCTATATTGCGATTAATCAAGCCCGCTGGGCTGTAGCAGAAAACGTTCTCAATCAGCTTAGACTCCATCAGGGATTAAGTTTTACCAGTTGCCTTGACGTGGGATGTGGTCCCGGTTGGTTTTCTGAAAAGCTGGTGAATTGGGGAGTAAATGTAATTGGTTTAGAGGGGAGACAAGAACTTGTTGAAGAGGCAAGTAAACGGGTACCTGAAGCTAAGTTTTATCAGGTTGATGTTGAATCTACCCAACAAATGTCTCAATTTTCGGCAGCAGACTTAGTGTTTTGCTTTGGCTTGCTCTATCATACAGAAAATCCCTTCAAAGTCATTCGTAATTTGCAGTTATTAACCCAAAAAGTGTTATTTATTGAAAGTATGAATGTTCCTTTAAATGAACCAGTTACCTATATAGTTGAAGAAGGCAAAAATGAAACCCAGGGCTTAACCTACCATGCCATGATTCCTAGCCGAAGTTGCTTGCTGAAAATGCTCCAAGTTTCAGGATTTCCATATCTATACGACTATCAGGGTTATGTAGACCATGAAGATTTCTGGGAAACGGAGACCAAGCACCAAAGACGCCGAATATTTTTAGCATCTACAGTTGAGTTACAAGTCAGTGATTTAGTTCCCTCACCTGAGATTGTCACGCCAAAGTATAATTTTGCTAAACAATAACTAGACGAGTTGACGAATTAATGGATAGTCAGGAAGAGCATTTACCTAGCCATGAGTCCATAAATCAGTTGGATAAGATGGAGATTTATCTTCAGGTATTCCATCATTTTCTGCCTCAGGCGATGGATTTTCCCAACTTGGCGGTACCCTACACCTTGTTTTTGCGATCGCTTCGAGAGAAACTCCATCCAGTAGGGGTTCGGGATATCCAAGCAGTGAATTTGCCATCAGGCTTGACATTCCACGTTGATGTTGGGGATCGACTGGGCTGTGACTTTTACTATGGTCATTACCAAGAATACTTTGATGCCCAACTCTTTTTAGGTCTGCTGGATGCCAATTCCATTGTGCTAGATGTAGGAGCAAACTTTGGTTACTACGCCGTATCATCAGCTACCAAATTAACTTCTAGGGGTTGTGTTCATGCCTTTGAACCTAACCCAGATGCCTACCAGCTTTTACAACAAAATGTAGAAGTTAACCACTTACAACAGTTAGTTTCTTGCCATGACCTATGCGTCGGTGCTGAAGATGGAGAAACAGACTTTTATATTACCCAGGAATCCGCATTTAGTGGTATGGATGATACTAAACGGTCTGTCTTGCGTGAAAAGATTACAATTCCAGTGCGTAGTCTAGACTCCATACTTCCCGAGTTGGGATTATCCCAGATAGATGCCATCAAGATTGATGTCGAAGGATACGAATTTGCCGTATTAAATGGTGCCATAGAAACCATTCAGCGCTCACCAAATCTAGTGATCATGATGGAAGTGAGTGCCAAGAATCTAAATGAGCACAGACGGGAAGCATTGATGTCCTCTCTTGTGAATCTTTACAATCAAAACCTCCGAGGCTGGATCGTGGATTCTAACCCAAGAGTACTCAAATCCATACCAACTCCAGAAGCAGCACTAACGTTAGGGAGTGCTACAAGCGCTAATTTATTCCTAATGGTTTCTGGCTCAGAGCGTGAACATCAATTGAGTAAAATCTATCATAATTTACAGACAAAGGAAGATAGTAATCAACTCAAAGAACCTGATATAGCGTTTGGCTATCGGTTGTAAAGATACTTCCAAAGGCCAAGAGGCAAGAGGCAAGGGGCAATAGGCAATAGGCAATAGGCAATAGGCAAGAGGCAAGAGGCAATAGGCAATAGGCAATAGGTGGGTGCATCTCATATTTGAAAATTTTGTGTAGGGTGCGTTAGGGGGGGGTTCTCATTTTCCGCCTCTAACCCCAGGGTTGGCACAGCCAGCCCCGTAACGCACCACCGGGTCAAACAGCATGCATTGAGATGCACCCCAAAAGGTTACTGTGATCTATCTTTTTTATTTGATTTCAGAGATGATTATTAGTAAACTGGAAATATATTATATACCATAATCATGAAGTACATTAAAGAAAATTATGCTAAATCAATGGAATTGGGAAAAAACAACTACTGCAATAGGCTTGATTCTTTCCGCTGTTGGTATTGTCGTCGCTATTGTTACACCAGAAATTAGATGCTTGATTCCAATCATCAACCAAAATTGTCCAAAAGGGCATTGCAAATCGTTATTCAAGAATAATCAAAGAATTGAAGCAAAATATAATCGGACAGACCTTAAACATCTAGAGTTTGGAGAAGTCGAAAATCTAGAGATAATAGAAAGAGATAACGATACATTGGTAACAGGTATAGTGTATCTTCTTGACCATCCATATCCTGGAAACAAGAACCTAGAACAAATATCAGTAACAAGTGGTAAATATACTCATAAGTTTCCCAACCCTGTAAGATTTCAAATCAACTATAATAAAAACGATACATGGGATTTAGATTGGTATGATGTTTCAGGCACAAAATTAGTGGGTAAGGGGCAATGTCAAAATGCTAAAATAGCAACAGGAAGGCTGAGATACCCCGACGGGCATCATACTTACAATATAATTTTTGAACCTATTCAACAATAAAACTTTGGAAATTATAAAACCTGTCCTTGATTTACCCACGGTTACCAGCCAAGGGAAACAGAAAGTTATGGGATTATAGCGTTTTCCAAGCTAGTTCAGATATTTAATTGCGATGCAGCGCGGTCTTGAAGGAAACCTTCACTCGCGCTTTACATCAAGACAAGGATTAGAGTTTTTGAGGTTACCAAATTGCTAGCATGCCTATTGCTAGCATGCCTATTGCTAGCATGCCTATTGCCTTCCCCTAAGGTAGTCTGTTCACAACTCAAAAGTCACCATGGATATTCTCTACGACCATCAAATGTTTGCCATCCAGAAATTTGGTGGTATATCCCGAATTTTTATTGAATTAATCCGAGAGTTATCGCCAAACTATGACTGCTCAATTCATTGGCATCGTGGCATCAAGACCGATGGGTATGATATTTCAGAGTATCGCGCTCAACTCACCGGATATGGGGTGATACCAAAATTTACCTTTCCAACAGGTAAGGCTATTAATGACACTATCAATAAACTATCCTTTCAATGGTTTGTCCGTAGATTTGGTAGACAATATGATATCTATCATCCTACCTACTATGATGCTGACTTAGTGGAGATTGTTAAACCTAAGAAACTTGTAATAACAATCCATGATATGATTCCGGAAAAATTTTTATCAGGACAAGCTAAGTTTCAGCCATTAATTAAAAATAAGCAACAGCTAGTTGAACAAGCCGATTTAATTTTTGTAGCTTCCGAGAATACCCGCAATGATTTAGTAGACTTATTGGGAGTTAATCCGGAAAAAACTAAAGTCACCTATTGGGCAAGTCGAATTCAAGATGCTAACGGATGTGAGTTACCAAAGGATTGCCGTAGTCAGCCTTACTTCCTTTATGTGGGAACTCGTTCAAAATATAAAAATTTTGAAATAGTCCTCAAAGCGTTTGCTGCTAGTCCTAAATTACGGGATAATTTAAAATTAGTCTGTTTTGGGGGTTCCTGTGATTTTTTGGAATCCGAATTAAGGGTTATGGAATACCATAATATGCGGCAAAATTTTATCTATCTTAGGGGTGATGATGCCCTACTCAAAACCCTATATCGTAATGCCCAAGCCCTAATTTATACTAGCCGCTATGAAGGATTTGGTTTGCCCCCCCTAGAGGCAATGGAATGCCAATGTCCAGTTATCTGCTGCTTAACCTCTTCCTTGCCTGAGGTGGTAGGAGATGCAGCTAGTTTATTTGAGCCAGATTCTGTGGATGGACTAGTTAACGCTATGGAGATAGTTGTAGAAGACTCAGAACATCGGGCATCTATGATTGAGAAAGGACGGCAACGTGCTAAGCTTTTCACATGGGAAAAGACTGCTCAACTGACCTTGGATGGTTATCGTTCAATTAGGTGATGAATTCTGGACACCGCTATAAGTTTGTCAGCAGTATCAGTTGCTAATCAAACCCCGAAGACGGTAGTATTTGGATTGGTGTGAGGTAGATTTGATCTATATACCCGTCATCACTGATAAGTAGTGACCAAAAATTTGGTTGGGTTTTAAGGTAATACAGTCATGAATAAACAGGATTCAGTTATAGAACAAATTAAACAAGACCGAAAGATTCGAGCAGGGGATGATCCACGAAGGTTAGAGCATTTTGGGTTTAAGGTACACTCTCAATCGGATGAAGACGGCATTATAGAAGAAATATTTAATAGAATTGGGATAAAATCCCAGGTTTTTGTGGAGTTTGGAGCAGAAACAGGACGAGAAAACAATAGTCATTATCTTTTAGAAAAGGGATGGACAGGATTGTGGATAGAATCCTTGCCAGACTATGCAAAAACTATTCGAGCCAATTATCAAGATGCCATCGGTGAAGGTCGCTTAAAATTTATCGAAGCGGCAGTTAACGCCGAAAATATTAATGATTTAATTGAAAGTGCTGGTATTACTGGAGAAATTGATTTTCTTTCAGTGGATATTGATAGTAATGACTATTACGTCTATGAGGCTATTTCGGTTATACAACCTAGAGTTGTTTGTTTAGAGCACAATCATTCCTATCCACCACCTCAAGAATGGATCATGCCCTATGACCCTAATTTTCGCTGGGATTGTAATTCTAGTGCTTATGGAGCTTCTCTTGTAGCTTTAGAGAAGCTAGCTCGCCGTAAGGGGATGGTGTTAGTAGGTTGTGGATTATATTCTGCCAATGGATTTTATGTGCGTGAAGATTTAGTCAATGATGCCTTTTCTCCTCCCTTTACTCCTGAGCGTTTTTTTAACCCTTTAGACTATCAAAAAATTGTTAGTTTTCCTCCTAGAGCTGCGGGGGATGCAAAGCCAAGTAACTCTCATCCCTTTAAGATAATCGGGGGGTTTGTGAAAATAAAAACAAAGCAATTATTGAAGCAGATACTGGGAAAAAGTAATTGAATCCAACCAGTGTCTTGATGCAAAGCGCGAGTGGTTTACCCCATGAGCGACTGCATCGCTTCTGCATATTAATACCGTTTTAAGGGTGTTTTTATCAATGGTTATTGAGGGTGATGAAAAATAAATTAATCAATTACCATATTTCTAATATTTGCTTGTTACTACTATGTCTGTTTTGTGTAGCATTAAACTCATCTTTTGGTCGGCCAATTTGGATTGATGAGTTTTTACATTTTGCTTTCGGTAGCTATGACACAACGGCTGAAGCTTGGAACGCTATCAGTCAGTCTATTCTAACGATTAATCATGGACAAACAGGCATTTATATGCTTATTGACCACTGGTTGATGCAGCTCTTTGGTGCTAACATCTTTTGGCTAAGATTTCCCAGTATTTTCTCTGGTTTGGTCTTGTTTTTAGCAGCAATTTATCTTTTCCGTCTTTGGGGCATGCCCTTTTTCTGGCAAGTTATTGGTATTCTTGCTCTTTTTTCTCAAACTCAGCTAATGTATTTTGTGGGTGAAGCCCGCCCTTATATGCCTTTAGTAACTGCTACCGTTTGTACCTTAGCCTATTACAGTACCCCTTTGCCCCAAAGAACCCGTGCTATTTTTACATTTTTTGGATTATTTTCTATTTTAATGGGGGTACTATTCCATCCTTATTTTTCTGTTTATTGGTTGGCAATTATTGTATTTACATACTTGCAAAAATTGATTCAAACGGGCGGAAAAATTTCAATTAACTCTGTTCTTAAACATACTAATATTCCTCTTTCTGTCCTCGGCACAATAGTCTATTTTACTTTAGGATTATTAACTTGGTTACGAGAGCGCCCAGAGTTTACATTTGCTCCTTTTCATTGGGTAAAAAAGGATGAGTTACTCATCACTTTTATGGAATTCAGTCATTTTGAATTTTTACAAAAACTTTTATATCCCTTGCTTATTATCATTTTCGTTATTTTCTCAATTATTATAGTTTACCCAAAACTTAGGAAAGTTTATCTTAAAGAGCTAATCAGTCCTGTTTTTCTAATAATTATAGCCTTGGGAATATCTATAGTTTTATCTTATGTCTCTTTTCGGAGTAACTATTGGATTCTACCAAGACAATGGGTAGCTTCAATCTCACTTGTTCCTTTGGCTTTTGTTTGGCTTGGGTATAAAATATCAAAAATTTTTGCTAAAATTAATATAATTCTAGCTTTTTCATGGATAATGCTTTGTTTTACTCCTATAGTTCTTCAATTTAATAAAGTAGCTATTTCTAATTATCAATATCTTAGAGAAAGGTTGGCTCAAATTTCGGTAATCTCAAAAAAATATCAATATTATTTTGAGTATTTAGAGTCTCTAGAATATTTTGAACCCCCTAAAAATTTACAAAATCAAAATGTTGATGAGTCTAACCAGTATTGGGTGTCTTTAGCTAATAAAAACCTTCAACAAGGTGGTAGAGTTTGGAAAGGTTTTAGAGGTTATTATGGCCATCCAAAATGAATTAGGAAATGGTGCTATCCAAAAAAAAATTTAGGGTTAATTTTAAAAACAAACTATAAAATTAACTTTTATCAATTTGATCAGGAGATTTTTTTTGCTATTAGCAGAATTGATTTTCCTAATTTATATCTGAAGATAGGATCTAACTTTCTAGAGAGAGGAACCATTAATCTATCCCATACTTGTATTTGTTTTAAAGTTGGTTGACTTTGCTTAAGTATCAGTTTATTAGCTAGACTAGCTAGTAAACCCACACTATCTAAATAGAGACATTTAACAATCTTGAGATTATCTGGTATTATTGCTTTAAGACTGGATTGACTATAGCGACGATAGTGACCAATAGCTGCATCGAAGGGAGTAAACAATCTTTGATGAGCCGGACCTAAAATAACTAAATTTCCATTAGCTTTTAGATGTTGAGACACTTTGATGACTTCTTGATTATCATTGCGGATATGTTCTAAAACATCAATGTAGAAAATTGAATCAAAGAATTGCTCATTAGTCAAACTATCAATAGTTCCATTGCGGGCATAACAGTTGATGATACCATTTAAATCAATCGATTTTTCTAGAGCATGGAAAAGCTGATTGTCTGGCTCTAGGCACAACCACTGACTATATTGGGAGCGACAGAGTAAACGGGTGTTGCTTCCTATGCCTGCCCCAACTTCTAAGACATCACCTTTGATATATTTGCTTAATAATACTCTTATATAGTTCTTCCAATTATTGGCTTGAGCAAATAGCTCTAACTCTGTCCCGACATAGGTAAACTGGCTCATGGTTTTAAAGGAAAGAAATCATCAACGTAATATTTATAATCGCGAACTGGAATCAAGTTGGACTGATTGCGCGTTGACAGAATGATCAGACTGAAAACAGTGCCGATTAAGACAAGTTGCAACATAGATAGAACTAATAAACCCGACACGTAGGTGGCCCAGCCTGGTATCCCCCAATCGGTAAAGACTCTAATCAGCAAAACTAAGCCTAAGAGCAACAATAAAATAACTAATAAAACTACGATACTTAATAAGATTCTCGTCCCAACAATATCTCCGTACACCGCAATAGAACTCAAGCCATGTGTCACGAGGGACACTAAGTTCATCTTGGGCTGTCCAGCTAGTCGCTTTGCGCGGGGCACATCTACTTCAATATAGGGAATTCGAGAGCGATAAATGCCTGATGAGTAATGATTCCAAATTTCTGAAATTACTACGACGTTCTTCAATAAATAAGCAGGTAATAAACTGAAATTACCGACGCTAATTTCTTTCCCTATAAGCAGGAGATAAAGCTTTTTGTAAATGAAATATAAAAACTTAAATGTGTAGCTTTCAGAGCGCTTACTCCGCTTAGCAAAAATTATTTTATTGTTACCTGTCTTGTCCGAGACATTCAGGAGGTGCTCTATCGCAAAGGGATTATCTTCCCCATCACCATCCATCACCACAACCCAGTCGCAGTCTGAGTGGCTATATACATAGGACAAGCCAACCGCTATCGCTCTCTGGTGACCAAGGTTGCGGCGAAGTCGAAGGATGTTAACTGCTCGAATCTGGCGATGTTCTTGATGAGTAAGTGAATGTGGGATGGGCATCGTTGAATAGTCATCAACAATAACAACTTCTAAATTGGTGCCCTGAGGAATAATAATCTCATCAATAAGTAGCAGTAGCTTTTCCAGAGCTTCCCAGTCATTAAATGAAGGAATGACAATGACTAGATTTCTCCTATCAGTCAAGTCAGTAATTAGAGACTGATTTAGAGACTGTTTTGGCGGTGAGAGCTTTGGGAGTCCCATTTATTTCCTCTCAGACTTTGAAAAACTAATAAGTTAGAGTACATGTTTTCCTGCCAAAAGTCTACCCCTCACTTCAGTACAGGACAAAAAGGTTGAAAAGAAGAGCAGGATGGGGTTTCATCCGAATTTAGGAGAGTGATATCAAAACCCATAAATTAATAATAGCGAATTGAAGAAAGCCCTCCAACCCCATTTGGGATAGCACAGAGCGAGAGTTTCGTTTCTAGCCAAGTTCAATCTGCCATTGCTGAAAGTAAACACAGTGAACCTGAGTGAACTCGGATTGTAATTTGAGTCAGGCATAGCCTGACTCAAATTACAATCGACTGCAACAATTTTTTCGACGTTAATTGTTTGAAATTTTATTGGTTATCTATTGGTAGACCAACCAACCCTTTAAATTTAAACCAGAGCGATCGCAGTTTCCAAAACTTACTGGTCTTCATGGCCGCCACTTCTAGTTTGCTGTGGTGTAATTCGTATTGAGTTTGTTGCAGTTCTATACTTTTACTCTCTTGAAGTTGTTGGGATTGAACTAACTCTACTTGGGTATTTTGTAATTGCTCTTGAGTTTGTTGTAATTGCTCTTGAGTTTGTTGTAATTGCTCTTGAGTTTGTTTAAATTGAGTTTGAACTAGCTCTACTTTACCTTTAGCGTTTTGTAATTGCTTTTGAGTGTCTTGTAATTGCTCTTGAGTTTGTTTAAGTTTAGTTTGAACTAGCTCTACTTGGGCATTTTGTAATTGCCCTTGAGTTTGTTGTAATTGGTCTTGAGTGTCTTGTAATTGCTCTTGAGTTTGTTTTAGCTTAGTTTGAGATTGTTCTAATTCTATGCTTCCGCTCTCTTGAAGCTGTTGTGATTGAACTAGCAATGTCCGCAATTCATTTAGTTCTTGTAATTCCTCCGAGAGTTCTTGAGTCGTTTTCACTCGACCACAGGCAAGGGTCGTTGAGTACTCGTGGTCTGTAAGACGAAATTTTACAATATCATGCCATAGATAGTCGCATCCAGGCCAAGTTTCAACAACATCATGAAAAGCCATCCATCCCCCAACTTTCATCAGGGGTAATAATAACCCAAAATCAGTCAGCACATCTAAGTATTCATGAGAACCATCAATAAACACAAAGTCAATCGTCTTTTCTCCAGTTAATTCACCCCAACGCTTCATAATTTCTGAAGAATATCCCTGAAACGATTTGATATAGGGAGTCAGTTGGTAATTTTCAAGGTTTTCTTTCCAGACCTCAAAGACACTCTTTTCAGGTAAGTCCGGACATTGCCCTATCCATGGATCAATACAGTAGATCTTGCGATTACTTCCTACACAGGCAAACGCCATAGCTGCCGTAGACCTTCCTTGATAAGAGCCAACTTCAACAATAAGAGCATCCTCAGGAAGGGACTTTACTTTATTGAATAAAAACTCTTCTTGACCAGGAACTAGGAAACCATCAATGGTTTCAACAGCTTCTTTCACCGTCTCATAACTGTTGAATGGTTCCTTAGCACTGACAACTTGATTGAGTACCGTATCAAGCATGATTAAACTCCTGTTTTAGCTGACGTTAATTATTGAAAATTTTATTCGTTATCTGTAGGAAAACCAACAAACCCTTTTAATTTGAACCAGAGCGATCGCAATTTCCAAAACTTACTGGTCTTCATCGCCGCAATTTCTACATTAATTACCTTCAACTTAGTCTCAGTTTCGTTCAGTTGGTTCTGAATCTGCTGTAATTGATTTTGCTGAAAATCCTGAATTTTTTCCTGTGACTGTGCCAATTGTGACTGACTATTCTGAAGGTGTGAGTGTATTTGGGTTAATTGTGACTGAGTATGCTGAAGGTCTGAATGTACTTGGGTTAATTGTGACTGAGTATGTTGAATTTCTGAGTAAGCATGTACTAACTGTGACTGAGTATGCTGAACTTCTGAGTTTGATTGATTTAGTTGTGACTGACTATGTTGTAGATCTAAGTGGGCATTGGTCAATTGTGACTGAGTATGTTGAAGGTCTGAGTGGGCTTGGGTTAATTGTGATTTAGTCTGCTGGAGGTCTGTGACAGTTGCACTGACCTGAGAGCGCAAGGAAGCTATCTCTTGATCCTGTTGCTCAATAATCTTCAGAAGCTCAGCACGCCTAGTCTCGCTAGTTTGATACTGAACTTGGATATTTTGATACTGAACTTGGAGTTGATTAAACTCAGATGATTTGTCCAGTAATGCCTGAACCATTCGCCCAGATGGACTCTTGAGCAGATAGTAACTAATTTGCTGATCAGTATAGCGCACCAAAGCCTGCCGACTAGCTACGAAAAACATATCATAGTCGAACAACTGTTGTTCAAATTGCAGAAATTCAAAACCGAGGTTTTTAAAGAATTGCGACACCCCTCGCCTACTCAAAAGATGGATATGCTCAATAGATTTCATTTGGTGTAAAAAATTATCCTTTTGAGCAACCATCTCTGAATAGGTTTTACCCTCTTCATAATTTGGCATCTGCACAATGAAAATACCATCTTCCTTAAGAAGAGATGCCCCATGGCTCATGGTAGCCACTGGATCAGGTAGATGCTCCAGGACATCGTAGAGTACGATGGCATCAAACAATTCCGATTCTAGTTGCTGATCCTCGATCGGTCCTGACAAAATGGGCATATTGAATGTCTGTTGTGCGAATTCCACCACCCAAGGGCTAAGTTCTAAACCCATAGCATCAAAACCTGCCCAGCCCATCATTGCCACAAAGCCACCATGAGCACAACCTAACTCAAGCACTTTGGCTGGCGGTAGTTTATAAGCCATCAGTGTACGCAACCAGTGGAGGCATCGCTCTGGTAAGTCTTGACGGGCTCGTTGACGAATATCAGGAAAACCATAATGCTCGGTCTGATAAGACAACCAGTATTCTTTACCGTAGAAGTCATGGTTATCATCCTGTACACGAAGCTGCTCAGACCTCAAACCAGTTTTTGACACTAGAGTGCCACATTCAGAGCACGCCAAGTAGTCGGGGGAAAATTCAGTTAGCTCAGTATTTCCACACCAACAGATATCTCTAAAGGTTTGTGTCATGTTGTTGTTACACCCAGGTATTGATAAATTAGCTCGAACTTAAGTCTGGTCACAAGTCCGGATTGAAAACCCTTTTTTTAATTCAGTCTCCAGAGAGGGAATAAAAATAAAGGGTCTTAAGAATTAAGACTTGGAAAACTGGGCTGTTATCTACAACAGGTTAATGTTTTGTAGTACCGTCAAACCTATCAACGCTAATCCCCCACCACCCATGACAATTCTGACCCGGCGGAGAACCTGAGGCTTCATATAGCCCAGATAGCCCACCATACCTAACATTAGTGCAATGGACAACAAACTACCGCCAAGACTAAAGAATAGATTTCCTTGGATAGGAGAAACGAATGACATTAGTTGCACTAGAGTCCTGTTAGCATACATTGCGGTAGATAGCAGTAGTAAGTTGATCCCTAAAATTAGACTAACTAGTGGAACTAACAGGGGTTTTAGTCGAAACCAGCCTGACCGCAGTTTCCAGAATTGATTGGACTGCATTGCAGCTAGAGTTGACCCTGCTTCTTGAAGTTCCCGCTGTTTTTGGTGAAGTTGAGCCTCTGCGTACCTCAATTGCTCTTCGAGATCCCCTGACTGAAGCTGAGTTGGCTGAACTTGAATTAGGGACGGACTTGGGGGTAGCTTTTCTTGGATTTGAGCCTGTAACTTCCTGAATTCTCCCCAAAGGGGGGAACCTATACCAGTACCATCATTTTTGATGGTCTTAGCAGTTTCGACCATAACCTCTGCCACAGTCTCGGCCATCTTTGACCAGGAAAATTTCTTCGCGTGTTCAAAACCATCAGCAATCAACTGCTTACGAACCTCTGGGTTTTGAACTTTGTACAGAGCATCAATCAGCTCGTAAACATTAGATTGATCCACATACAATGCTGCTTCCCCAGCTGCTTCCGGAAGAGAGGAGTGACGACAGGTAATTACAGGGCAACCACACACCATTGCTTCGGTAACTGGTAATCCGAACCCTTCGTACAGAGAGGGGACAACCAGAGCGATCGCACCAGAATAAGCTACTTTCAATTCTTCATCACTCAGGGGCAGAACCTGGGTTGTTATTCCTGCTGCCAGGGCAGCTAGCTCAGGTTCTAACTCAGGTCTACCACCTACACAAACCACCCCAAACTCTTCCTTATCCACCAGCTTAGATAATGCTCTGAATAGAAAGATAGCGTTTTTATAGCCATTAACACCTGTTCTTTCTCCTACTAAGAGTAAGTAGGGTTTGGTCACATTGAATTTAGTCTTAAACTCATCGATATCATCAGGGCTTGCCGGGGAAAAAACCTTTTTGATCCCACAGTGAGCTACCGTTACCTTTGACCGGGAAATATGGGGAAAAAACTTAATCAGATCTCGAGCCGTACTTTCGGATATCGTAATATAACGTGAGGCGTGTAAGATACCGTAATGTTTCTCTTTCCAACCTGCTTCGTTAAGATTGGCACCGATCACTTCTGGAATCATGTCATAAGCCATAAATACAGAAGGAGTAGATAGGGGTGCGGTATAGTAGCTGGAAATAAATAGATCAGTCCCTTTTTCATCACAGATTTCCTGCAACAAGTCAGCATCTGCTCCCGTTTTGTTGTAATCGTAAGCTCGAATGGGGCGATAGCGAATTCCAGGAATCCTCGCAGCCGTTCCAGCCCGGTCTAAAACAATCACATGGTTCCCAAAGCCATTAGTTGCCCATTCCTCTAGCAAAGACTTCCAGACTTGGGAAATCCCAGAGTTAGGAAAAAATTGGAAAAATACCCCATCAACCAAAATTTGGGGGAATGGTCTTTCAATCTTCATAGTTTGTTGCTGAAATTCTTCCAGTTGCAAAAACTGCCATTTTTCGCCGTCAGGCTCCTTCTGAGCAATCGGCACTATACCACAGATATCCGCCGGTTCAACCAGGGTTTCATCCTCAACCCAAGATAAATGTTGACGCAGAAAAACTGGAAATTCAGACTGCTGCTGTAGTCCCTGCCAGTCGGCCAGAGCATTCTGGTAGCCGTAGTAGCTCTCCTTAAACTGCAACTGTTCCGGTGTTACATAAGCAAAATGTTGAAAGACCAGTCCCTGCGCTTCGGTTTCTCGATGTAAGAATGGATTTATGGTTGCTACATCTTGCCCATGATTAGCTGACTGATTAGCTGACTGATTTGACTGATTAGACTGATTAGTTGACCACGGTTGGACTAGCCTTGGGGGTTCGTGGGCTGCCCAGACAGCTCCTGGTTTAAACCTCCAGAGGCGCAACCATTCCTGTTTGGGGTTTTGTGTATAGCAATTGCGACTGGTGACAATTAAATTTTCTCCAACGAAATACCAACACCAGAACAAAGCAGCCGTCTTGTCAGGTTGGTCGATGAACATCTGTCGAGCTTTACAGATTTGCTCAGTTGTCCACAACTCATCCACATCTACCTGCCACAACAGACACTCTTGTTGGATATTCTCAAGGGGAGCATTCACCATTTCTCGCTTGCCCTCCCAGAAAACCCCATCAGGTTTGCGATAGACGGTGATCTGGTCAGGGTAGCGTTCCATCAGTTGGTCGAGATACTCTGTGGTGCCATCAATACTACGACCGTTGTGGTGAATTTCATCACTGACATACCCACCCGTCGCTAAACTCCAGGCAGTATCATGCTTCAATTTCGCTACACCTTCAATAATGTGCCAATGCCATGGGAATGGCAGTTTACTGAAGACGTCAATATGGTAGCGAATGAAGGGTTCACCATTGAGAACAATTGTAAAAAAATTGATGGGAAGAGGGGTTGAGGCTTGACCTGACTGCCCACCTAAATGGTGACTACCCGCTTTAGCAAAAATGGAGTAACCATTGCGCACAGACGCATTTTGCTCAATCAGTTTATAGTTTTTATCTCTTAATAACCGATGGTGATTACTATAATTTTTGTAGGTACAAATATCATCAAGTAGGATGTATTTGGCTCCGTAAACCTGATCCAATTCCACCTCACCCGTGAACTCGGAGCCGTCGATTAAGACTAGATCAAAATCCTCGATCTGGTTTTCTTGCTTAATCGTTTCAATCCCATCTCCAGAGGTTCCCATTTCCCTAACATAATCGATATCTTGACGAAGCCAACCCAAGACTTGTTCAAGAGGGTAGTTATTTAGAGGGGTACGATGGGAATTATAAAATTCTCTGACTTCATCTTGCCTAGGAAACTGTTCTAGGGAAATTGATGAAATATTGTAGCACTTTACAAAAGAATCCTCCCGATAGCGTTCCCTTAACTCAGTAAAACGAGGTTTTGAAACCTCCATACAGAATAACACTGGATTAGACGGGTTTTCCCGCAGCCCCTTCACAAACGCTTCGGTGCTTCCCGCACCGGATGAAGACCCGATTTCTAGAACCGTCTTGATATCTTCTTCCCGAGCTATCCTCTGAATCGCTCTATAAAAATCGTCGTCTTTAATCTCAGGAGGAATCACATAATCTAGTTCGGATTCTGACCTATTACTTGGCATATTACACAGCCCCTCACACACACCTGACCATAAATTTGGCAGTAAATAGCAATAATTAAGAAGTTTAACTTGTTATAACAAAGGGAACAGGGAACAGGGAACAGGGAACAGGGAACAGGGAACAGGGAACAAAAATTATCACAATTCATTTAGTATCCCTATAGTATTTATAACCTGTTAGTCTAAGGTATTAGTCTAAGTTGTTATCCTAATCAGACTTGTTCCAAATTCGTCAAGTTGAGTTTGATATTAGAACTTTGTCCATTCTGATTTATATCGGTTTCCCTCTCAACAATTTTCGCAATTTCAGCAATTTTCGCCCGGGCTTGCTCTAATTCAAGCTTTAGGGCATGGTATTCCGTTTCAACGGCTTGATATTTGTTTTCAAGAGCTGTATAGTTGAGATTTAGTGTATTTCTACCGTTTTCGGCATTTTGAAGCCATTCTCTCAGGTTAATGACGAACTCCTGATATTTGAGGATTCTTCTGTTCAACCAGTAGGAATCTTGATACATTGGGCATTGGTTCTGAATACTATAGGATTCAGGTAGGGATAGTCTTAACTGACTAGAAAGTCCTCCTGCATAATAGGATGTGATTGTGCGAGGATAGTAACACAATTTCACAGTCTCATTCTGGATTAGCCTCAGAAACCATTCATAATCCGATGATATTCTGTAGCGTTCATTGAAAAGCCCTATCTTAGAGAAAAACAAGTTAGCTCTGGAGAAGCTGGCTTGGTGAGGCAAACATCCACAAATCAGTTCATCAGCTACATCTTCAGGCATGGGAGGCTTCACTAAAAAGGAAGACCCAGATTGCTCTCTAACCTCTAGGTCTCCATACACAAAATCACAGGAGGGATTTGCCAACAGGAAGTTAACGGTATCTTGGATTACCTTTTTATCAAGATAATAGTCATCTGAGTTAATAAAAGCAATAAACTCACCAGAGGAGTACCTAACTCCCTTATTCATGGCTTCATAGATACCGCCATCAGGTTCGCTAATAAATCTGCTAATGTGATCACTATATTTATGAACAATCTCCTTAGTTTTGTCTTGGGAGTTGCCATCAATAATAATGTACTCTATATCCTCATAGGTCTGAGAGACGACACTCTTGATCGCTCGTTCTATAAATCGCTCAGCATTTTTACATACAGTGATAATTGAAATCCTCACATGCTCCTCCTCAAAATTATCACTATTAGGGTGATAAGACTTGTTTAACAGATTTAACCTAAGCATTCAGCAGTCAGCTATCAGCGTGTCGCGTATCAGCTTATGGGCTACAGATGGTGCTACCAGGCGCTTTAAATGCACGGGATTGGATCAGTGAAATGAGCAGGGATTTTTAACCAACCGTACCAGCCCCCCGATGCTTGTTTACTACCTCCCATTTATTAGCTGACGGCTGATAGCTGACGGCTGATAGCTGACGGTTTAACTATAGGTTTAACTATATTCCAACTGCTGAGATTACCATCTTTCATTTACCTTAAGCTTTTAACTTTTGTTTAAAACTTTTAACTTTTTTTAAGGTTAAACCACTTCCTTAACACTATTTAAGTAGGAATCGACTACCTCATTGCTCTCTCCCGCTAACTTTATCCTGCCTTTGTCTAACCAAATTACCCGCTTGCAGTAATGGCGCACAAAGGATAAATCATGGGAGACCACTAAAACAGTGGCATGAGCCTCCCAAAATCTTTCCATGCGTCGCTGGCACTTAATTCTAAAACTTTGATCCCCTACGGATAACACTTCATCTAAAATTAAGATATCTGGCTGTACATCAGTGGCAATGGCAAAGCCTAGCCGCGCTGACATCCCTGAGGATAATCCTTTCACTGGCATTAACTTGTAGTCTTCTAGCTCAGCAAACTCCAAAATCGATGGGGTTCTGAGTTTCATCTCTTGTTTAGAGAAACCTAGCATCACGCCATAGAGTTTGATATTATCCACTACCGAAAGTTCCGGATCGAATCCAGCTCCTAGCTCAATCAGAGGAGCGATTTCACCTCTGATCCATACCTGACCCCCTGTCGGCTTTAATATGCCACAGATAACTTTAAGTAGCGTTGATTTTCCTGAACCATTCGGTCCAATGATGCCGATTTTTTCCCCAGCTTCTACTGCTAGATGAATGTCATCAAGGACTAAATTCCTGGAAGGTTTGCGGTATTTTCCCTCCAAAAACGATAGTATGGTTTTCTTGAGGTCATAGGAAAACTCTTCTTGGGTTCTTCGCCACAATGAAACCCGATCGAGTCTAATAACTTCTTCTGTCATCTATAACAAATCCATGAAGTGAGGCTGCCAAACTCGAAAGCAAGTCCAGCCTAAGGATACAATTACTATGGCACTTAGGCATGAGTGTCCAATTAACCCTACATCTGGCAAACCTCCTGACAAAGAAATCTGTCGAATGCTTTCAATAATCGGCAATAAGGGATTTAAAAACAAAAAGGGTTGAACCGCCTCTGGGACAATTGCTGCTGGATAAAAGACTGGAGAGCTAATCCAGATCACAAAGCATACTAGTTCGTAGAAATAAGGTAAATCCCTAAAGAAAACATAGAGAACACTGACGAAAAAACCGAGGCCGATACTAACCAAAATTAATGCGATTAACGGAAGACTCAACGCTAGCAAATTGACTACACTTTTTGAAGTAAGCAACGTGACAATAGCTAGGAGAGGAAAGCTGCCAACAGCTAACTGAAACACGTTAGCAGCAATGGTTGAAACTGGGAAGACACTGATTGGTAAACGAACTTTATTCAACAGGGCACCATTGCCAACTACGCTGACTAATGCTTGGTTGGTTGAAGCGGAGAAAAAGTTAGTGACAAGCAACCCAGTAAAAGCCGCCAGAATATAGTTAATGGTTGAGTTGTCATAATAAGAGGCAAAGGTAGCACCAAAAATTGCTGTATATAGTCCTGTCATAATCAAAGGATTTAACAAAGACCAATATACTCCCAGAAGCGATCCTCGATAACGTCCCTTCAGATTTCGCTCTGTTAATATATACAGCAACTCCCAATAGCGCTGAAGTTGCCACCGTGCGGTGTTAGCCTTGAGGGATAAGGTCATAATTTATACACCGAAGATATAGAACCGAATATGAATATATAGAACCGAATATATAGGGATTCAAGTTAGCCTCCCCACTGGTTCTTAGATGCGCATTTTTAGAACCATAACATATACTGCGAAGAAATTCGCCCTGTCGTGTTCCCACCCCGCACTTTTGGTTACGGCGCGTTCGCGTAGCGTAGACCTTTGGGCTAATCGCATAAGCGCGGAAGCTGAGGCCGTAGGCCACGCTTTGCGAACGCTTCATCGCGCAACCGTTCTGTTTCGGTGTGTATATTCTTATCATAGTTTAGGGAAATTTGTCGAGTAGGAACTTGTTATAATCCCTTGAGAAGTAAGTATCTGACTTGATTATATGTCTCTGACTAGTGCTGACGAACTAGAGCCAAGTCCCTTGCTTTCTTGGCAACTAGGGCAAAGTAACTTGTTAGATTGGCGAGCTATTATCGAAACTAACCCCTCCCTCTGGAGAGAAGCCAAGCAACGGTCTCACCAGGGACCAATGGTCCTAATAGCAACTACCGTAGGGGGGTCAGCGCCACTGTCACTACCAGAAAGCCTACTAGCAGTAGCCCTTACCCTCAGAGGAGCACAGGTTCATACTCTCCTGTGTGACCATTCTCTGCCTGCCTGCCTCAATCTTCAAAAACTAGATACACCTCAAGAAAGGATTGAAAACTATGATCTAGAAACGATCAAGTGCCAAAAGTGTTTTGCAACCGGTCGTTATCTGTATCAACCGTTGCATTTGACGAACCATGTATTCAGTGAACTGCTCACTGGGCTCGACAGGCTAGAGGCAAAACAGATCGCAGCACACGTAAGGCTATCAGAGATTGAAAACTATTGCCTGGGCAACTGGAATATTGGTGAACACGCCTATGCTGGGGCGCTGCGCTATTTTACCAGCGGGAATCTAGATAACGAACCCAACAGTGAAATCGTGGTGCGTCGGTATTTTGAAGGGGCTTTGCTGACTGCGTATGCTATCAGTAAGCTACTGTGTAACTATAATTTTAAGGCTGCTTGCTTCAATCATGGCATCTACTTACCTCATGGCATCATTGGTGAGGTGTGTCGCTCACGCCAAGTGCGGGTGGTTAACTGGACGATTGCCTACCGCAAGCGTTGCTTTATTTTTAGCCATGGAGACACTTATCATCACACTATGCTCAGTGAGCCTCTCCATGCCTGGGAAACCATGCCTTGGAATCAGGCAATGACAGATGACATCCTACAGTATTTGAAAAGTCGATGGCAAGGCACTCGGGATTGGATTTGGTTTCATGAAAAACCTGATGAAGAATTTAGCCGAAATGCTGAGGAGATGGGGCTTGACCTGAACCAGCCGGTGATTGGGATGCTCACCAATGTGATGTGGGATGCCCAGTTGCACTATCGCGCTAATGCTTTTCCGAATATGCTAACGTGGGTACTCCAGACGATTGAGTATTTTGCTAAACGTTCTGACTTACAACTGCTGATTCGGATTCATCCAGCAGAGATTCGGGGAACGTTGCCTTCTCGCCAACCATTGTTGCCAGAAATCAAGAAGGTCTGGTCTCAATTGCCTAAAAATATTTTCATCATTCCTCCAGAAAGTCCTGTGAGTACCTATGCAGCGATGATGGAGTGCGATTCGGTGATTATTTATGGGACAAAAACTGGAGTAGAGTTGACCAGTGTAGGCATTCCGGTGATCGTTGGTGGTGAAGCTTGGATCCGAGATAAGGGAATCACGATGGATCCTTCGACAGCAGAGGAGTATTTCCAATGCTTGGATAAGCTACCCCTTGGTGAACGGTTAGATTCTAATTCCCTGAAACGGGCGAGGATGTACGCCTACCATTTCTTTTTCAGACGCATGATTCCCCTACAGTTTACCGAACCCCTATCGGAAAATCCTTACGTAAAGCTCAATATTACTAGCCTAGACCAATTACTTCCTGGTGCAGATCCGGGTTTGGATATTATCTGTGATGGCATCTTGTCTGGTTCTCCTTTTATCTATCCAGCGGAACGGTTGGGAATTGATCGCGTCTAAGGATTAAGCATCTGGTGCATCTCATTAAAGCTGTTTGACCCGGTGGGTGGCATGGACATCTTGGTGCCATGAGCATCTTGGTGCCATGAGCATCAGGCGTGGAACGGGGATCAGGCGTGGAACGGGGATCAGGCGTGGAACGGGGATCAGGCGTGGAACGGGGATCAGGCGTGGAACGGGGATCAGGCGTGGAACGGGCATCTTGCCCGTGATCAATTTCCGGACGGACTATCCCAACCAGGCGCGAAGAGGCGGAAAATCAGGGCAAGCCCTTGGGTGGTGCGTTACGGGGCTACTGGCTACGAAGTTGAATATGATGGCAAGGCGCGCCCCTAACGCACCCTACGGACTCGGCCAGCCTTCAGAAAATTTTTAGATTTATCTATCCATAATGACTTGTTATTATAACATAAACAATGGGATAGTTTGATATCATTATCCCCGAGGGTGCAACTATAACGGCCACATCAGATTAAGCTAAATCGCTTAATGGTGATGGCTCCATACAGGTGTGTTCAGGAGTGCCTTATGAACTATATCAAAATTCTAGCTAAGCCTTTTCGTCAAGTCAAACAATTGTATAATGGCTCATTGACTCATTCTCCTATTAAACTAGCTAATCCAGGACCAGCTAATCCAGGACAATTGAGTCATTTGAAGATATTAAAGTCTTTCGCTAAACCGGTAATTAGCTCTGAGAAAACCTGCATCGTCTCGGTGGTGATTGGGAGTTATAACCGTAGACCTTTACTGGAAAAAGCGATTCAAAGTGTTCGAGATAATCAGATTCGGGTTCCCTATGAAATCATTGTGATTGACGGGGGGTCAACGGATGGCTCTTTAGAATGGCTCATTCAGCAGAAAGATATTATTACTATCATCCAACATAACCGAGGGGAATTCCAAGGAAAGCCACTCAAGCGTCGCAGTTGGGGGTATTTTATGAATCTTGGCTTTAAATCAGCTAAAGGTAAATATATTTTGATGATCAGTGATGATTGTCTGCTATTACCGAATGCGGTTAATTTAGGGTTGGACAAGTTTGAAGAGGTGGAAAAAGCTGGCGGAAAAATAGGGGGAGTAGCTTTCTATTTTCGGAATTGGCCAGAGGATGAAGAGTACTATGTACAACATACCCTTGGTGGCAAACTGTTTGTTAATCATGGTATGTACTTAAAAGAAGCCCTAGCAGCAGTTGACTGGGCGGATGAAGAGCGATATATCTTTTATAAAGCTGATGGTGATCTCTGTTTAAAGATGTGGCAGCTTAATTATGAAATTGTAGATTGTCCAGGGGCTTATGTTGAACATTATTATGATCGAAATGAAGCGGTTCGCCAGACTAACAATGCTGTTTTAGACCATGACCGAGAGGCTTACTTGAAGCGATGGGAAGGAATTTATTATCATCGATATAAGCGGGATCTCCGGAGACGAGTAAATAGGTTATATGAGGACAAAAATAGAACAGCAGACCAGTTTATGGACTTAGTTTATTAAGTTTTATAGGAGTAACTAAATGGCTTCGGTGAAACAGGAAATTGGTCGGTTGGTAAATCGTCTGTTAGCATCCATGAATTTAAAGTTGTTAAGGCTTTCAGACTACAAACAAATTGTTGAAGCGAGTCCCGATCCAGGCAGGGAGCTATGGCGATGGCTTCGTGAAAATTATTCGATTAAGACGGTAATTGATATTGGAGCAAATAATGGGGATTTTGCGGAATTTTTAGCCATTTACTTCAATGCTAAACAGACCTATGTATTTGAACCATTGCCATCTTATATATCAGACTTGGAAGGGAAAGGCGCTAAGATTCCTAATCTAAAAATTTTTAATGTAGCGTTGTCGGATTATCAAGGAGAAGAGTTATTCTATGAGAATTCTTATGGGCCAGCTTCTTCCATGTTAAGAATCAGTGAACTATGTAAGAAGGAATTTCCACAGACATCAGGAGAAAGTGAAATGAAAGTAAAGGTTTGCCCCCTGGATGACCTATTACAGTCAGAATTAGAGTCTGATCAATTTGAGAGAGATGTTTTTATAAAAATTGATGTCCAAGGGGTTGAAGATAAAGTGATAAAGGGAGGTAAAAAGCTATTTTCAATAGGGCGATGTGTTCTGGTAGAAATGTCATTTGTTCCCCTGTATAAGGAACAACCATTATTTGAAGAGGTACATGAATGTTTGGTAGAGTTGGGTTACCGATTTGCGGGAATTAAAAATCAAATTAATTCTATCAAGTCGGGACAGCCATTATTCTGTCATTGTTTGTATGTCCGTTAGGGTTGTGCAAGCTATCAGCTATCAGGTATCAGCTATCAGGTATCAGGTATCAGGTATCAGGTATCAGGTATCAGGTATCAGGTATCAGCTATCAGGTATTAGCTATCAGCGGTCAGCTATCAGGTATTAGCTATCAGGTATCAGCTATCAGCGGTCAGCTATCAGGTATCAGGTATCAGCTAATAGCTATTAGCTTATGGGCTACATCACGCTTGTGGCCTGTGCTACGGCTGACCACTGACCACTGACCGCTGACCGCTGACTGCTGTTCGCGTAGCGTGCGGGTAGCGCATATGCTGATAGCTGAATGCTGATAGCTGAATGCTGATAGCTGAATGCTTACGTTAATTTTTAGGAGTGAAGGTGAGGAGTGAAGCAACCATGAAACTTTCTGTTGTTGTTGGTACCTATAATCGATTGAGTCTTCTGAAGCAATGTATTACTAGTATTCTTGAACAAACATCAACCCCTACGAAAATTTATGTAACTGATGCGGGGTCTGATGATGGCACTATTGAGTATTTAAATGCGATCGCATCCTCAAATCCACAGGTGATTCCGATTTTGGTGGGAGAAAAGCTTGGTCAAGCTAAAGCCTATAATGATGTGTTCAGACTGGTAGATACTCCCTATGTGTGTTGGGTAAGTGATGATAATGTCATTGTGAATCAGGGTCTGGATACGGCGGTAAAAATACTTGAGGATAAGCCGAAGATCGCGATGGTAGCCCTGAAAGTAAGGGATAAACAAGGTCCCTTCGTGAGTGCTCCCTACATTGGTGGTGTCTCAGTAATTGGTGTATTAAATGTTAACCAAGGTGTGCTGAGAACTTCCGTATTAAAACAGGTGGGTGGATTCTGTGAAGTATTTCGAGATTATGGGATTGATCCGGATTTGACCACGAAAGTTTTATATTCAGGGAATGATATCGTTTATACTAAAAAAATTGCTATTCATCATTACCGGAATTGGAGTTCGGATCCTAATTCTCCAGAATATGCCCAAATGATGGAGAGGCAAAAGCACTATAAAGCCCTTTATGCGGAACGGTACTCAAAGTATGCTAAAGCAGGTTGGTTATGGCAACTGAAAAAGTATCTTTGGGCATTGTTTCGTAAAGGGATCGGGTTTGATCAACACTACAATTCAGACCAACCGATCTTCTGGAATCTCATCCCTCGGGATTGGCACAACATCATGACCAGTCGGTATATTAGTATCACCGATCCGATGACTACCCAACGTAAAAGTTATCACTTAATTCAACATTGTCCAGGATATTTACGACCGAGATCATTTGAAGTCGAGCCGTTATCGTAAAAGCTATCAGCTATCAGCTATCAGCTATCAGCTATCAGCTATCAGCTATCAGCTATCAGCTATAAGTTATTAGCTATATAGCAATTCTATATCCCATAAGGTACAACTTGATCCCCCTAAATCCCCCTTAATAAGGGGGACTTTGAGGTTGACAAGCGTACCTCATAACTGGGAGAAACGCTATAAGTTATTAGCTATCAGCTATAAGTTATTAGCTATCAGCTATAAGTTATTAGCTATCAGCTATCAGCTAAAGGCTGACCGCTGACGGCTGACCGCTGACCGCTGACGGCTGAATGCTGACAAAAAGACAAATAAGTATTGAAATCTCAGCTAATTAATGGTAAACCATTGGTCAGTGGTGAAAAACCGATAGGAATTTATTGGTTGTAGGAGTGTAAAATGTCTCGAAGACTGACTATTAATGGCTTTGAAATTCATGACGATAGCGATTGCTTTGTGATTGCTGAAATTGGGAATAACCATCAAGGCAGCTTGGAAAAGTGTAAAGAAATGTTCCGGATTGCTAAGGAATGCGGAGCGAATGCTGTAAAACTACAAAAACGAGACAATCGTGCCCTTTACACGAAAGCTGCTTTTGACAGACCTTATGACCATGAAAATAGTTTTGGTTTGACCTACGGTGAGCATCGGGAGTTTCTAGAATTTGGTGCTTACGAATATCAGGAATTGAAAAAGTATGCTGAAGAAGTAGGGATTACGTTTTTCTCTACTGCTTTTGATATTCCGAGTGCGGACTTTTTGGGTGAGTTGGATATGCCAGCTTATAAGATCGCTTCTGGAGACCTTAAGAGCTTGCCCCTAATTAAACATGTTGCCCAATTCCAAAAGCCGATGATCGTTAGCACGGGTGCAGCTACTTTAGAGGATGTGCAACGGGTTTATGATGCGATCATGCCGATTAACCCCCAGCTGTGTATCCTCCAATGTACGGCAAGCTATCCAGCGGACTTTGAAGAACTTGACCTGAAGGTGATCGAGACCTATCGGGAACTGTTCAGTGATATTGTGATTGGTCTATCTAGCCATGACAACGGTATCGCCATGGCAGTGGCGGCTTATGTTCTTGGGGCTCGTGTGATTGAGAAACACTTTACCCTGAACCGGGCGATGAAAGGAACAGACCATGCTTTCTCGTTAGAACCGACAGGGTTGCGCAAGATGGTAAGAGACCTCAGACGCACTCGCCAAGCTTTTGGGGATGGGGTGAAGAAAGTACACCTAAATGAACGTCCTGCTTACTTGAAGATGGGTAAAAAACTGGTTGCTGGGGATAATTTACCTGTAGGACATGTTTTAAGGGCAGAGGATATCGCGATGAAATCCCCAGGGGATGGTTTACCCCCTTATGAATTGGACCATGTGATTGGTAAAGTCTTAACCAAACCCCTAAGGGTGGATGAGTCGATTATGTTGGCTGGGTTGGTGGAAAATGTTGAAAAGGTTGCTTTGTAGGGTGTTGTTGGCTTCGTGAACTATTTTGACCTCTCTGGCAAAATCGCTATTGTTACTGGAGTCTTAGGTAAACTTGGACCGGTGTGGAGTCGGGCATTACTGGATGCTGGCGCAACGGTTGTGGGGATAGACCTACCATTGGCTCAGGTGCCAAGGTCTTTTGAGCTACTTCAACGGCATTATCCCAAGACTCGTTTGTTTTTGGAGCGGGGTGATATATGCGATCGCACTGCCATCATCGCAATCCGCGATCGCATCCTGACCGACATTGGCATTCCTGCTGTGATTGTCAACAATGCTGGGATTGACCAACCTCCTGGTCCAGTGAAAACCTACAGCTTGGAAGAGATACCCCTAGAGATTTGCCGCAATGTGTTTGAGGTGAATGTCTTGGGAGCATTCCAGGTGACTCAAGTCTTCGGTAGCCCGATGGTGGAAGCTAGACGAGGTTCAATCATTAATATCGGTTCCTTGTATGGGAGCGTATCTCCCGATGCCCGGTTTTATGAGCATCTGGAGTGCGACCCTCCTTTTTTAAAACCCCCTGCCTATGGGGCATCCAAGGCAGCACTGGTGAATTTAACCCGGTACTTTGCTACCCACTGGGGACCCTTTGGCATCCGGGTTAATGCCCTTTCTCCGGGAGGAGTATTGGGTGGACAAGATGAGGAATTCAAAGGTCAATTTTGCGATCGCGTTCCTCTAGGACGGATGGCAGAGTTTGATGATTTACTTGGCCCATTAGTGTTTCTGGCATCCGATGCCTCTGCCTATGTCACAGGTATCGAACTCAGAGTTGATGGTGGTTTTACAGTTTGGTAGATTAGACTCCTACTCCCTATTCCCTATTCCCTATTCCCTATCTTGATTGCTATTGTTTGAACTTCTATTGGTATCATGACTCACCATGAGACACTTCCAAGGGGGAAAAAATAATGGCACAAGACTATTTACCGAGCCAAGTCTTGAACTGGATTGATGGTCAACAAGTAGCAGCAGTGGCAGGAGAATGGTTTGAGAAGCTAGACCCCACTAATGGTCAAGTGCTATGTCAGGTGGCTCGCTCAAGAGCAGCAGATATTGAGCAAGCGGTAAGGTCAGCTAAACAGGCTCAACCGGCTTGGGCTGATACTCCCCCGGTACAACGGGGAGCTATCTTACACGAGATTGTCCTGGGTATGAAAGCCCGTCAGGAGGAGATTGCCAAGATAGTAGCAGCAGAAACCGGTAAGTCCTATAGTTCAGCTTATGGAGAAACTGGCGGTGCGATCGCATTAGGATTATTCTACGCTAGTGAAGGACAACGGTTGTATGGTCGCACCACTACCAGCGGTGTGGTTAATAAATATGCCATGACTGTGCGTCAACCTCTGGGAGTCGCTGGATTAATTATTGCCGCTAATACTCCCATTGCTAATGTAGCCTGGAAAGTCTTTCCAGCCCTGGTTTGTGGCAATAGCGCGGTATTAAAAGTAGCAGAAGACACTCCCGCCACGGCTTGGATAGTTGGACAAATTGCTCAAGAGGCTGGGTTACCCCCTGGTGTCCTCAATATTATTCAGGGATATGGTGAAGAAGCAGGTGCTCCCTTAGTTGCTCATAATGATGTCGCTGTGGTTAGCTTTACCGGCTCCACAGAAGTAGGACGAATTGTGCAACGGGTAGCTGGGGAGCGCTTTGGCAGGGTATCCCTGGAATTGGGGGGTAAGAATCCCTTGGTCGTGTGTGATGATGCGGATTTGAACAATGCCGTCAAGTGGACCTTACTCTCAGTGTTCAGTAATGCCGGTCAACGTTGTGCTTCTGCTAGTCGAATCATTGTCTTTGATAGCATTTATGAACAATTCCGTGACCAATTACTGGAGAAAACTAAGGAATTAAAATTAGGTTCCACTGACCAGGATGACCTGGGTCCTGTGATTAATGAGCAACAGTTGACTAACATGATTGCAGCGGTGAAACAGGCACAAGAAGCAGGAGCAACGGTGCTGGTGGGAGGCGATCGCTTAACAGACCCTGACCATGCTACTGGTTTCTATATGGCTCCGACCCTGCTAGAGAATGTAGACCCCCACGCCGAAATTTCTCAATGTGAATTATTTGGTCCGATTGCTAGTCTCTACCGGGTCAAAGACTTTAAGGAAGCTCTTGCTCTTGCTAACGATTCCCCCTATGGCTTAACTGCTTCGATTCACACTCGCAACATCCACCGTGCAGTAAGGTTTTGTGAGAAAGTCCAAACTGGAGTAGCTGTAGTGAATGCCGGTACCTATGGCAGTGAACCCCATATGCCCTTTGGTGGACTAAAGCAATCCGGTAATGGTACCCGTGAACCAGGCACAGAAGCGTTGGATGTCTATTCTGAGTTGAAGGATATCTATATTAATATCGATCCTGAGCAATTTTGATCATTAGGGAGTAGGGAGTAGGGAGTAGTTGATGTAGGGTGGGCAGTAAGTATCATAGCGATGGAAACCTTTGAAATTGGTTTTATACACTGCCCACCCTACGATTCATTTTATTTACTGTTGGTGGGCAGTGCTTATCAAAGCTACTACAGGCTTGGAAATTTATATTACGCACTGCCCACCATAGGATTAATTTTATTTCCTTAGGTATGTTTAAAAACTACTGAAAGATTATTAGCTGGCATTTGATAAGTTTTTTCAAGGATGAGATTATGATTACTGGCAACCTCTACAACATCTTCTAAATTACGTACTCCCCATTCTGGGTTTTGTTCTCGTAAATAGGAGTCAAAATCAGCATTGGAAAGTGCAGTGTGTTTATGACCTTGTTTGTAGGGACCGTATAAATATAGAATATCTCCTGATGAAAGGATACGACCAGCACCTGCCATTAATCCTAAACAAGTAGACCATGGTGAAATGTGAATCATATTAATGTTCACCATCGCTACAATATCTGGTATTTCTGATAGTATTTCCGTTTCTACCTTCCAAACTGGCTGACTGACATCAATATCAAGGGGTTGATGGAGGTTGTCGCTAGGGTAATCTTTAGCCCAGGCGATGATACTTTCACGGAGGGAAGCATCGATATCCGAAGGAATCCATTTTCTAGGGTTTAACTGTTGTGCAAAATAAATAGCGTGTTCTCCGGTACCGCTAGCAATTTCTAAAATTGTGCCAGTGGCTGGTAATATCTCTAAAAGTACGTTTAAAATGGGTTCCCGATTGCGCTGGGTTGCTGGGGCATATTTTCTGCTATCCACTAATTCTTCTCCCCGATATTGATAATCTATTGTAACGGGCAAGATGCCCATTCCACAGTAAGATGTTCATTCCACAAAGCTATTAATATCATCCCATACAGCGGTTTACAATTCGGTAGGGAGCAGGGAGCAGGGACTTCGGAGCAGGCAAGAGGGAAAAAATCCTGTGTACCTCATTAGAATAAAACCCGCTATAAACATCAGTTGACAAGCTTTAAAAAAATATAGTAAGTGGTGCGTTACGGTACGAAATTTTCCAACACTGACTACGGATAAAATCAGGGCAAACCCGTACCTAACGCACCCTACATAAATGATCATCATAGAATTTATTTTATCAAAAAAAATGAATAAAATACAAATAATTTTTATCTGATTATTACCACACTTACCATACTATTTATCCTCTCTACAATCTTGATATTTCGTAATAAAAAAAAATTCCTAAACCCCTTGACAATATATTAATAAATTAATATATTGATAGTGTAAACCATTTACACTAATCACTGGTCATGAATCAAAACATTAACCCCAACTCCGATGACAATCAAAACCCTGACAATCAAGGTCGCAAAGGGAAAAAAGTCAAGCACATCTTGATTGGTTCTCCTAAACAAGTTCGGCATACTATTTATGCTATTTATGGCCTTAAATATGCCTATCCCGAGGAGTGGAGCACTCCGGAGCCTACGGAAAATCCTGGTGAGGTTATGACCACCTTGATTCGATATTTGTACCTAGACTAGGATAGGGTTTTGCCAGCGATGCAGCGCGGTCTTGGGGGTTTCCCCCATGAGCGACTGCATCAAGACAGGGTTTGCCGCCCTGGCGGCCAGGAATTGTGGAGGTTATTTTGTGGAGGGGTATGACGTAAACTGAGTTGGGATGTTGTTGCTTTCGAGGAGTTGCACAATAACTCGATAATAATGTATTCGTTGATTAGTAGCGATGCAGCGCGGTCTTGGGGGTTCCCCCCATGAGCGACTGCATCAAGACAGTGATTTACATTTAAGTGCAGTTAAGCTGTACTTATGATGGCTTACACAATATAATTCGGTCAAGAATTGCGGTTAACCAAAACTTGACCGAATTTTTTTTTAGTATGTATAAAATTTATATTTAGGTTGTAAACAAAATTGTTACAAAACAAGGCAAAATGCAATACACAAAATTCAATATGGCAAAGAGATTCGGAGTTTTGTTGGACAATAAAAAAAGACTTACTACGTTTACATCTCATTTATAAAAGCTAGATCAGCGGTCAGTTATCAGCGGTCAGCGGTCAGTTATCAGCTTAAGCGCTACGCGCACGCTACGCGAACAGCTATCAGCTATCAGCTTTGGGCATTTGGCCAAGCTACACCGAACAGCTTTTGAATAAAATAAGCTGACGGCACCTCAAGTAGCGTGAGCTAAAAGCTCACGGCTGACCCCTGACCGCTGACCCCTGACCGCTGACCGCTGACCGCTCACAGTAAAATATATAGATATTGATCAACTATCTTCTCAACTATGACAACTCTCGTATTTGTCCATGGCACAGGGGTTAGGCAAGCTGCCTATGAGCAAACCTTTAAGATAGTTGAGGGTTTTGTCACAAAACAACGTCCAGATATTACCGTTGTTCCTTGCTTTTGGGGTGAGCAATTTGGGAGTAAGCTCAATGCTGAAGGGGCATCGATACCCTTGTATGATGCTACCTTAGCTCTGGATCAGGGAGAAGAAGAGGATCAAACTATTATTCTTTGGCAGGAGTTATATCGCAATCCCCTTTATGAGTTGGGATTGTTGTCGTTTAAACCTAGGACTGGTGGTGATAGTAATCCCTTTGGAGAACAACCGGGTGATCAATTACATGACCGGTTGCTGGATTTGATTCCTACTGGAGAATTGCAAGAAAAATTACAAGCAGCGGGCATAGCAGAGGTGTTTGATCAGGCACGACGCCATGTTACTCGCAGTGCTGTTTATCAAGAAGTATTAAACCAAGTCTCTGATTCAGATAGTGACTGTTATGATACTATCGCAAGAGCAATTGTTGCTCAGGCAATTTTTGACTCTCAGCAGCACCACCATGGCTTCATCCTTCCTGATCCGGAATTGCGTGATCAACTCGTGAAATCACTCAGTAATGCTTTGGGTAAGGAGGAAGACTTGGGATTGGGTGACTGGATCCAGAAACCACTTTCCTTATTGGCGGGTCCAGCGACAGCTTGGGTGAGGAGTAAGAGGGGTGCAATTACTGAAGCAAATACTCCTACACCTGGTGATATTATACTCTATCAAAGTCGGGGTCATAAAATACGTGATTTTATCCAAAAAACTATAGAAGATGCTGAACCACCAGTTGTTATATTAGCCCATAGTTTAGGAGGGATTGCTTGTGTTGATTTACTGGTAACTGAACCAATGGCACAGGTGACATTATTAATTACAGTTGGTTCTCAAGCTCCCTTTTTATACGAAATTAATGGCTTATATAGCCTAGAATTTGGTCAGCCTCTGCCCGACTTTTTTCCGGAGTGGTTGAATATTTATGATTCACGCGATTTCCTTAGTTACATTGGCGCTACTCTATTCCCTAATAAAGTGCAGGATGTTTTGGTGGATAGTAAACAACCGTTTCCCCAAGCTCATAGTGCTTATTGGACAAACCCAGCTACCTGGAAAGCAATTATCCCGCGATTACCATGACTATGGGTTCATCTCATATTTGCTGTTTGAACCGGTGGTGCGTTACGGGGCGGGCTATCACAACCCTGGCTACGCAAAAAATCATGGCAAGTCCGCCCCTAACGCACCCTACGGGACATTTATAAAAGTGAGATGCACTCCATGACCATTAATGCTAGGCCAGAAAAAACCTATGGGTTGATTGTCGGTATCGAGAACTATCAAGCAACAAACTGGAATGTTAATGGTCCCGTTCATGATGCCATCAAGTTTGCTGATTGGTTGTTATCACAAGCAGTGCCAACAGATAATATCAAGCTCTGTTTGTCTCCTTTAACTGAAAATAGTGAACTGGTTAAGGAATTTGAGATAACGTCAAAGCCAGCAACGGAGCATAATCTAGTTGATATCATTACCAATGACCTGTCCCAAAAAAACGGAGATTTACTGTTTATGTTTTGGGCTGGTCATGGTTTAATTACTTCGGAGCGGAATCGCAGGCTACTTTGTGCTGATGCTAGTAAAAATAATTGGCAGAATCTAGATTTTAATTCCCTGTTACTGCTTTTAGGTTCAGATGCCTTTAAAATTCCACATCATATTTGTATAGTCGATGCTTGTGCTAATTATGTTTTAGAGTCAAAAGGGCGACCAACCAATTTGGGAGGGAAACAGTTTCCTAGTGGTCAACCTAGGAAAGACAGTCAACAGTTTGTCTTACTAGCTACTAGAGAAGGGGAGACAGCCAAAGTTAACTCCTCAGAAAAAATGGGATACTTTTCCCAAGCAGTAAGAGAAGCGTTGGCGCACCATGACTGGCTGCCAGATATGCCAGCAGTTGCTAAGCACGTTAAACAACAATTTGCTAGTTTAAATAAACAACAACTACCAACCTATTTTTATCGGCGCAGTTGGGATGGTGATCGGGAGGATTATCATCCTAATCCCTTTGAAATTTCCCACAATATACCCAGTACTCAAGCCTGTAAGTTTGTGGATAGACACCAGCCACTGGAAAAGTTACATCAGCTATTGCAAGACAATACTATTGTGGCGATTACTGATCGCACAGGTAAGGGGGGAGTAGGGAAAACAGAACTAGCAATTCAATACTCTTGGTACAAATTAGAAGATTATCCCGGTGGATGTTGTTGGTTGTATTTCAAGGGAGTGGATATCGTCACCCAGCTCTCGGAATTTGCAATTGTGAATGAATTTCCTGGTTTTAATATTCCTGAAAATTTCAGCATTGCTAGCCAACTAGCTTATTGCTGGCGTAGCTGGCAACCAGGTAAGGTTTTATTAGTTTTCGATAATGTCACTAACATCGAGCAAATCAAAGACTACTTACCGCCCATGGGTTCTCGATTCAGGGTATTAATCACCACACGTAGCTCACAGTTAACCTATCCATCACTTTCTCTGGGGGGATTACCAGAAAATGAGGCTCTAGAGTTATTAGCAAACTTGTTAAGGCAAGAGTTTGATCAACAAGAGCTAGAGTTTGCCAAAACACTCTGTAAAAAAGTTCACTTTGAACCTTTAGCTTTATATACGTTGGCAGGGCTGTTCTCAAAGCCAGGGAGTACATGATGCTAGAAGAAATTTTATTGCTCCTAGAGCAGAAGCAATCTCAAGAAGGTGACTCTGGTACAGATGTTGTGCTGGAACTCAATTGGGATTCCTTAGAGTCTTCAGCTCAAACCATGGCTGGTCTCTTGAGTTTATTTGCTTTAGCTCCTATTCCCTGGTCATTAGTTTCAAAGGCTGCTAGAGCTGCTAGCTTAGACTTTGATTTGGTCGTTAATCGGGATATCTTAGTTCAAAAGTATTTACTACAGAAGTTGGATGATAATACCTACCAACTTCAGGAACGGATTAGAGACTTTTTGAGTATCAAGGGGGAACAATTAGCTGATATTGAAATCCTCAAACAGGGCTTTTGTTCAGCGATAGTAACAATAGCAAAGAATATTCCTGAGACCCCAACTCAGTCAGACATTCTAGCAATTACCCCTGCTATCCCTCACCTGGTGGAAGTTGTCACTAACCAAAAGGATTACTTAAATAACGAAGATTTAATCTGTCCTTTTGTTGGCTTAGCCTGGTTTTACCATGGTCAAGGCGCTTACGAACAAGCATGGCCTTGGTATGAGCAATGCTTATCAACGGTTAGAGAGCGCTTGGGTGAAGAACACCCTGATGTGGCCATCAGCCTCAACAACCTGGCTTATTTGTACTGGAAGCAGGGGCGATACCAAAAAGCGGAACCCCTTTACCTGCAAGCCTTAGACTTGATGAAACGTCTGCTGGGTCAACAACACCGAGATGTGGCAAGCACCCTCCAAAACCTGGCTTTACTGTACTATAGTCAGAGGCGATACCAAAAAGCGGAACTCCTTTACCTGCAAGCTTTAGACCTGAGGAAACGCCTCCTGGGCCAAGAACACCCAGATGTGGCAGAAATCCTCAACAACCTGGCAGTACTGTACGAAAGTCAGGGACAGTACTTGGAAGCGGAACCCCTGTACCAGCAGGCTCGAAAGATTGCTGTCAAACAGTTGGGAGAGGAACATCCTACAACTCGCATTATTTCCCTTAACTTGGAAGATCTATTGGGAAGATCTAATACCAAATCCGCTTGTCAAAACCCCTTTATGAAAATCAACCAAATCTTTCAAATCTTTTTATGCCAGGAATCTAGGACTATGCGGCTCAGGGGAGTATGGGAAGAGTATTTGGTACAATTTGGCAGCAAATCCATCCCTAAAACTAACGATAATACTATGGTTTTAAAACATAATTGAAAGTGTTATTGCAATCCTAGCAACCTATCACCATAGTTTAGGATTGTTTAAAGATTTTACGCATTTGATATTCACAGCAGCACCTGACTTCTCTATCTCGCGAAGTAGGAGCGCCTGCCAACCAAAAGGCCACTGCAATGGATATGGAGGAATGAAATGTGTTGCCAACTCTGCCTTAAAGCCAAATCGTTGATAATACCTAGGATCACCATACACGAAGACAATATTCACATTCATACTACGCAATCTCTTAATACCAGCATCAATTAGTTCACTCCCGATACCATTACCTTGGCATTCTGGCTTAACAGCGAGTGGTGCCAGAATATAGCCATGAAAATCTTGTTTTTCGGAAATAAATACAGGACTATATGCAACGTTTCCAATTATTTTATTGTCATCGACTGCTACCAATGATAAGGTACATGGCTCGGTAATATTGGATATGAGGTCATCAGCGAGAGATGCCACAAGATCACCCTCCCCGGTAGGAAAGGCTGACATATGTAAGGAGCGCACGCTCTCACGATCCCTTATTTCTGCATCTCGGATAATCATGTTGTGCGGCTTCATGTATTGAGTTATTATTTAATTCTATATCCCATAAGGTACAACTTGATCCCCCTAAATCCCCCTTATTAAGGGGGACTTTGAAGTTGAAAAGCGTACCTCATAACTGAGAGAAACGCTATATTATTCAATGTTTAGTCTAAATTACAGTTTTGATCAACCCAAGGTTTCTATGAAAAATCTAACTCTGCTATCTGGCACACTCCTGATTGCTACCTCTGGATTGGTTTTGGTGGCACCCCAGGCAGCTTCAGCTTTAAATTGGAACTGGAGTTATTCTGCTCCTGGTATCGAAGCCAGTGGTACTTTCACTACTAATGATACTCCTGATGATTTGGGTTTTTTCCTGATTTCTGAAATTACTGGCACCCGCAACACCGAAACAATTACTGGTTTGCAACCTACTGGTACTTCTACACCGGGAAACGAACCTTTCGAGGTTGACAATTTAATTAGTATTGATGGTAATCAGTTAACAACTGACGGCTTTGGGTTTTCCACCTCAGCTGGAAACTTTGTTAATGTCTTTTTCGCTAGTTTTTTGCAGCCCCCTAGTTTTTTTGAAATTTTTTCAGCACCGCCATTTATCACTGGTTTTGAAAATTTTGGACCAGAAGATAGCGAGTTGCCGATTAGTTTTTCTGCGAAACCGGTGATTGTCCCTGAACCCACTCATAGTATAAGTATCTTTACCCTTGCCATTCTCGGCTTAGCTTCAACCATCAAACGTAAGCTGAAACCTTCCCCATCTAAACAAAAGGTTTAGCCTCAATTACTCATCAGTAATAAAAAACTGATTTGTGAGTAAGGTATTAGGAAAGGGAGTAGGGAGTAGGGAGTAGGGAGTAGGGAGTAGGGAGTAGGTACCGGTGCATCTCAGTTTTGAAATTAGGCAAAAGTGAGATGCACCCAACAGGCAATAATTAATCGAGTATAAAGGGATTTTGGGTAATGTAAAAAGCGGTAATATTTTTATTAAATTACTACAGGAAATGCTATACTAAATCGAAATGCTATACTAAATTAGTATTGGTGTTCATAAGCTATTTATAAATGCTATAGCAGTGAGTAATAACAACGATAGATTAGACCGGATTGAAGCAGTGGTGGAGTCATTAGCCCGTTCTGTACTAGCTCTTGCTAATGACCATCAACAGAGAATTCATACCATTGAAAATGTTGAAGCAGTGGTGGAGTCATTAGCTCGTTCTGTAGAAGCTCTTACTAATGATCATCAACAGAGAATTCAGACCATGGAAGAGGTTGAAGCAGTGGTGCAGTCATTAGCTCGTTCTGTAGAAGCTATTGCCAATGACCATGGAGAGAGAATTCAGACCATGGAAGAGGTTGTCAATAGAGTTACCAGAGTTGAGGAAGGATTGACTCGGATGTTAATAGCTATCGATGATGACCGTCCCACTATTCTCAGGAAACTTAACACCATTGAAAATAAGCTGGATAGTTTACTAGAAGGGAACCAAAACAATTGATATAAATCTCCCTTGCCCCTTTTGCTTAAGCATTCAGCTATCAGCCCTCAGCTGACCGCTGATAGCTGAGGGCTGATAGCTTAGATTTAAGCTGGTTGAGATTTAGTCAATAATTTCAGAATTTCTACAATCTCACCCTGTCGGTTAGACAGTTGTTCCTGTCGCTGGGAAAGTTGTTCTTGTCGCTCATCTAAGTTCTCCATTAGGCCATACATTCGGGATTGACTTTGAGCTAAATTAGACTGAGAGTTTGCTAAATCGGCCATCACAGAATACAGTCGAGCGCGATCCCGTTTGAACTCATTAACAGTATCGGTTAGAGCTTCGATAGCACGAGCATTGGAATCGGTTCTTTGACGAAGCTGTTCAATTCTGTGACCGAGCTGTTCAATCTGTTGGTCGATGCGCTCAATGGCAGTAAATAAAAGGTTGAAACGGGTATCAAACTGGTCTGAGTTTGTCATTTACTTTGCTGCAATAGTGTGTAGTGTTTTATCAAGATCTGTAAGCTATCAGCTGAACGCGATCGCGTGCGCGTAGCGCTTAAGCTGATAGCTTACGCTAGTGGTTATAAACCCTAATTAGATTGAGTCAATAATTTCAGAATTTCTACAATCTCCCCCTGTCGGTTAGACAGTTGTTCCTGTCCCTGAGAAAGTTGTTCCTGTCGCTCATCTAAATTTTCCATAATGCCATACATTCGGGATTGACTGTCCGCTAAATTAGCCTGAGATTGAAATAAATTAGACTGAGATTGTGCTAAATTAGCCATTACAGAATACAGTTGAGAGCGATGGCCTTTGGCCACGCTACGCGAACGCGTTTGAACTCATTGACAGTATCGGTTAAAGCTTCAATGGCACGAGCATTAGAATCGGTTCTTTGACGAAGCTGTTCAATTTGTTGGCTAATCTGCTCGATCGCAGTTAGTAAAAGATTGAAACGGGTATCAAACTGGTCTGAGTTTGTCATTTGCTGCAATAGTGTTTAGTGTTTTCTCAATAGCTATAAGCAGTCAGCGGTCAGCGGTCAGCTGCTAGTGGTGCTTCAGGGGAGCCTTCATGTTTCGCCTCGTAGCCAGGGTTAAGTTGCTGCCCGTAACCCACCACTGCTGGGTCAAACTGATCACTGAGAGCTGAGAGCTGAGAGCTGATAGCTGAGAGCTGATAGCTGAGAGCTGATAGCTGATCACTGATAGCTAAATGCTCACGCTAGTGGTTCTAAACCCTAATTAGATTGAGTCAATAACTTCAGAATTTCTACAATCTCACCTTGTCGCTGGGAGAGTTGTTCCTGTCGCTCATCTAAGTTGGCCATCATCCCATACATTCGGGATTGATTTTGAGCTAAATCTGCCATCAAAGAGTATGCTTGAGCGCGATCTCGTTTGAACTCATGGACAGTATTGGTTAGAGCTTCAATGGCACGAGCATTAGAATCAATCCTGTGACCGAGCTGTTCCATCTGTTGGCTGATCCGTTCAATCTGTTGGTTGGTCTGCTCGATGGCACGAGCATTAGAATCGGTTCTTTGACCGAGCTGTTCAATCTGTTGGGTGATCCGCTCGAAGGCAGTTAGTAAAAGGTTGAAACGGGTATCAAACTGGTCTGAGTTTGTCATTTGCTTTGCTGCAATAGAATGTTTACGATCGCAGTTATCAATTGGTTGAAGTACGTTTTGGATTTTAGGTAACAGGGAATAGGGCATAGGATAAAAAATCTGTGTAAATCCTAAGTAGTATCACCGCTATAATTCTGATTAAACTAGTGTAGATTCTGTTTATGGTGTTATTTTTATAGTGTGATTTGCGATTACACGCTGTGAATGTTAATTTTTACCATTGCTCTATTAGAACGGTTTTTTACTACTTATGATTTACCAGATGATTTCCCTTAGCCAAAAAGTCACGCTACGCGAACAAGTTTATTTCCTTATTAAGGAAATCCTGTCTGTGGGATTTAATTCACGGTGGCAAGGAGCAATTATTACTCCCTAATCCCTACTTACTAAAACCCAGTAATTTGTACTTAAAGTAATTGATTTAACCATATATAATTATACACTATACTTGTCAATACTGACAAGTCTTAACTCCTAGCAATTACTAATAGCTAATTAACTGCAATGGTGAGTTATTATAAAACCAAAAATTACTCGTAAAATTGTAACGGGCAAGATGCCCGTTCTACTCCCGACTACTGTTAGCTGTCAGCCGTCAGCTGTCAGCCGTCAGCTGAAAATAAACCTCGTTTAGGATTGCTATAACTGATAGCTGATAACTGATAGCTGATAGCTGATAGCTGATAGCTGATAGCTGATAGCTTACCTATTCCCTATTTCTGTAAACTATAAAGTGGTGATCAAAAATTTGCCAGCAAGATTATTGTCTAAGATCAAGAAAATTGGTGGATTCTAAAACTCCGACAGTAGTTGCCCTAATTCCAGCCCGGGCTGGTTCCAAACGAGTACCTGGTAAAAATATTCGTCGTTTGAAAGGGCATCCGTTAATTGCTTATACTATTGCTGCTGCAACCCAAAGCCAAGTGTTCTCAGCAGTGATTGTTTCCACTGACTCAGAGGAGGTGGCGGAAATTGCTCGTTACTATAACGCTGAGGTACCATTTTTGCGTCCGCCAGAGTATGCTACTGACAAATCACCAGATATTGAGTGGATTGATTACACCCTGAGGCGTTTGAGTGATCTTGGGCGAGAATTTGATTGCTTCAGCATCCTGCGACCAACCAGTCCTTGTCGCCAACCCCAGACCATTCAACGAGCTTGGCAGGGTTTTTTGGCTCAAGCTAATCAAGTAGACTCCTTACGGGCAGTAGAGAAATGCCAGCAGCATCCTGGGAAAATGTGGGTACTCAACGGCAGCCTGATGAAACCGTTGCTTGAGCAGAACACTTTTGAATTAGGCAATTGTCAGGTTAACCATAACCTCCAACCCCCCAACCTACCCTTCTCGAACCCCAAAGGCCAACAACCTTGGCCAAAAGGCCACGCTACGCGAACAACCTTCAACCAGCTAACCACCCAACCAGCCAACCTTGGCCAAAAGGCCACGCTACGCGAACAACCTTCAACCCCCCAACCTTCAACCCCCCAACCTTCAACCCCCCAACCTTCAACCCCCCAACCTTCAACCCCCCATACCCCCTGGCATAGTACTCCCTATCAGGCCTTGCCAGAGGTCTATGTGCAAAATGCTAGCTTAGAAATTGCTTGGTCAAGAGTAGTGCTGGAAGAGTATACAATTGCTGGAAAGGTGATTATGCCATTTATTACCCATGATCATGAGGGATTAGATATTAATGACTTGAAAGATTGGTGGTATGTGAACTATTTAATAGAACAGGGAGACGCTCACTTACCTCTCGTCTGTCAAAAACCAATTTAGTTATATTTATTAAATGACAAATCTATCTTTAGTGCCCTTTCGGGAGTTTGAACGCCTGAAGGATTTAGACATTACTCCCGAAACTCATACTGAGCTTTTTGCTACCTACTGTCGAATCAATACTTTATATATGATAAAACAGGCGGGTTCAGGGCATATTGGTAGTAGTTTTAGTAGTTTAGATATTGTTTGTTGGCTGTTTTTAAATGAATTACGGGTTAGGAAAACTAACTCTAATCAACCACGGGATATTTATTTTTCCTCTAAGGGTCACGATGTACCGGGTTTTTACTCGGTTTTGATTGGCCATGGTTTGCTGGAGTTTGAGCGTATCCATAGCTTGAGGCGGCTAGATGGACTTCCTGGCCATCCAGATATTTCGATTCCGTTCTTGGAAACGAATACTGGTTCCTTGGGAATGGGGGTTTCTAAGGCTAAGGGGATGATTAGCGCAAATCGGCTGATGGGTCGAGAGGGAAACGTTTATATCTTAACTGGGGATGGGGAGTTGCAGGAGGGTCAGTTTTGGGAGTCTCTCCAACCAGCAGCAAATCTGGGATTCCATGAGATGACTGTGATTGTGGATCATAATAAAATCCAGTCCGATACTTGGGTGTCCCAAGTGAGTGACTTGGGGGACTTGGAACGGAAGTTTGCGGCCTATGGCTGGTATGTTGAGCGCTGTGATGGTAATGATGTCAAGGCTTTAGGGAATGCGATCGCAAAATTGAAAGCAGTCACTAATCAGCCCAAAATCCTGATTGCTGACACCATTAAGGGCAAAGGAATCTCCTTTATGGAACACACGGCCATCAGACCAGAAGACAACTTATATCACTTCCATAGTGGGGCACCGGATGATGAAGCCTACACGACCGGAGTCGCAGAACTAATTGCTGCTGCCAATACCCAATTGGAACAAGTTGGAGCATCCCCCTTAGCATTGGAGATGCTATCCTATGCCAAACCTGCTGTAGCTAATGGGGCGCAACGACTGGTTAGTGCCTATTCCAAAGCTTTGGTTACCCAAGCAGAACGGAATCAAGACCTGGTAGTACTAGATGCCGATTTAATGCTCGATTGTGGGTTGATTCCCTTTAAAGACAAGTTCCCGAAACGGTTCTTTGAGTGTGGCATTGCCGAACAAGATATGGTATCCCAGGCCGGGGGGATGGCACTGAAAGGGTTACTGCCCATCGTGCATTCCTTTGCTTGTTTCCTATCCACCAGACCCAATGAGCAAATCTATAATAATGCTACCGAACGGACTAAGATTATTTATGTTGGCTCCCTAGCTGGGTTGCTACCCGGTGGTCCTGGTCATTCTCACCAATCGGTAAGGGATATTTCTGCCCTAGGAGCGATACCGAATATGGTGATGATTGAACCAGCTAATGAAGCAGAAGTATCCCTAGCTCTAGACTACTGTTTGCATCGAACTATCAGTAGTTGCTATATCAGGCTAGTCTCGATCCCCTGTCAGATTCCCTATCAATTGCCAGAGGATTATCAGTTGGAGTTGGGTCAGGGGATTGCCTTAACTGAGGGGCAAGACGCTATTTTATTTGGTTACGGTCCCGTGCTGCTGCCACAAGCCTATCAAGCTGCCCAGTTATTGGCTCAGAATCACGGTATCACCCTAAAAGTAGTCAATTTGCCTTGGCTAAATTTTGTGGATTTAGACTGGTTGGAACAAATCCTCCAAGGTTACTCCTGGGTGTTTACCCTGGATAACCATTATGTAATAGGAGGACAGGGGGATCGGATTGTAAGTGGGTTGGCAGAATTAGGATTGTCTGGGCAAATACAGGTCAGGCAATTTGGAGTATTTGATATTCCGAAATGCGGTCAAAATCAGGAAGTGCTTCGTGCTCATGGGCTGGATGCTGAAAGCTTAGCATTTGAGATTAATAAAACTATGATGTAGCATTTTTATTTAAGTTGTGAATATACTCCCTCAAGCCAAGGCAAGAGGCAAGGTAAGCATATGCGCTACGCGCACGCTGCGCGAACAGCCGTCAGCCGTCAGCCGTCAGCTAAAAGCTCACGCTACGCGAATCGCTTACTTAAAATAAACCTTGAACGGGAGAATTTAAAGGTGCGCTTGACCCATTAAGAATTGAATTTGCCACGGGTATCACCTAATAGTTCGAGATTAATCAGAATTGAAAGTATGCTGATAGCTGATAGCTGATAGCTGATAGCTGATAGCTGATAGCTGATAGCTGATAGCTGATAGCTGATAGCTGATAGCTGATAGCTGATAGCTGATAGCTGATAGCTGATAGCTGATAGCTGATAG
>NZ_JAAHFZ010000030.1:27026-79010 GCF_010672795.1 Moorena sp. SIO1G6 | reverse complement strand
TTCTTGGCATCGTTAGAGCTGGATTCTACACTTCAATTATACTCTAGCGCTAAGTAAATGTCAATGTCCATTTTGTGGTATTAAATACCGATTTATCCCTATTTTTAAGGGTTTAATTGCGAGGCTGAACCTCCCAGGGAACAGTATATTGTGATAATGATTATTTTTATTGTTAATAATAATCATTTTTAGTAAATAAATGTTACAATGCAGGCGGTTAGAGACTTACCATGGTAAGCAAGTGGGCTTGGTCAGTGTTGGGAGAATGCGATCGCGTAGCGTAGCCCTTCGGGCTAATCGCCTTTGGCGCGGCTGTGGCCTTTGGCCACGCTGCGCGAACGGCGATGAAGCGAAGCTTCCGCTAAAAGCGATCGCACGCCATCCTAGTAGCAAAAAGATGATGCCCCAGTAAACCGACTTGCAATGCAGCCAAACTCTCCGCTACTTGGGGAATATCTCTGTGAAACTCAATCAAAAACTCCCACCCTTCCACTCCAGCACGTTTATAGCTGCCGCCAGTTTTCGGTCTGTAAACCAGGTTCACCTTTAATAAAGTCGCTGCATGACGCAAGTATCGAGAAGGTATCGCATCAGAATAATTCCGGTTCACGAGGTGGCAGGAGTTGATCACGATAGGACTCGAAAGCCGGGAAATCAGGAATTCCTTCATAAGACAATACGGCATCCGACCACTGGGGAATAGAGCTAGGTGCCGTTTGGATTAGCTGGCGTAACGCTTGGAGAACAAGGGTTTGGATCGGGACATTTGATTGAACTGCTTGGCAGATGAGGTCTTGTTCGAGATCTGGAGGTAGGTCGATTGTGATTTGCATAGGTCAGATTCTTGGTATTAAAGTTTTGAATTTTTATTGAAGTTGAGGAGCTTGCGGTCTATAAGGCATTATTGTCCGAGAGTTAGTTCTATCAGTAAAGTTTCTAAGCTTCGATACAAGCAAATTAATGCTGCTCTGTAACCAGACGGATCGATAGTGCTTCGTCAATGGAGTAGTCAGATTCTAAATGCTTCCCTCAAGGGAATTTTTAATGTAGCTTCGGTGGCAGAAGCCCACCACAGATCAGCTAATCCTACTTATGTTATCTATGATAGTCACACAAACCAGGTAATCTTGCTGGTAGTGGAGTATCACTATCAAAGTACCTGTGCTAGGATTCTTGAGAAGGGTTTACCTGCTATTGTGGCTTGGCGTTTGGCTAGGGAGTTAGAGTTTGCCGAGAAAGCTGAAGTTTCTAGCTATGTTTGCTAGACATAGGGTGCAAAGAGAAGATGGTAAAGTGATAGTAGATAAAGTATGACTGTTGCTAGTTTTCTCTACCTGTATAGGCTACAGTTCCTTAATACGCTTCTTGATCACTATCATTTGGTGCTTGTCCACTGTAGTACTTTTGTCGAATAATTTTAGGCTCTGGTAAATCAAATATGGCAGATGGATTACCTTCAAGAGCAAGATTTTTAGCAGTAACGAGCATAGGATCATTTCTATTAACCTGTAACTCTTCTACAGCTTTAGGTTCAAACTGTCCCAAAATCAATAGATAGTTTTTCTGTAATCTTTCTGGTGGTTTAGAGCTAAGAGCAATCTTTACTGCGTCAATATGATGCTTTTGTTTAAAATCGTTATATTTGTGCCCTAGATATAACCAGGTTTCAGTTGCCATCAAATTTTCGGCAATACTAACTGAACTATCTAAACTAGTAGCAAATTCAACAATCAATTCCCATTCTTGATCAGAGATTTTTGGGAAGAAGCGCATTGCCCTGATTGTAACTGCTTTTAGATACTCAACAGGCTCTTCAAGGTTTTGATAATGTGTCAGTAAGCTTCTGATTTCAGCTATATAGCCTTGCTTGGCTAGATTCTCCAGCACATTGATAGGATTGCGAATAATCCAAAAAGCTTTACGAAAAATTTCCATTAAGGTGCTAAGTATATCCTCAAATCCTAAAATAGAAAGCCTATAGAGGGCAAAACGAATATATCTCTCCAATTTCCGTGTCTGATTTGGATAACTACCATTTAATTTACACAGTGCTTGCCAGCTATCCTCTAATAAATCAACTAGGTCTTTACGCAATTCATCTCTATTTTTACTCCAAACATTATTAGAAGTAATAAAAGAAGCAGACCACTGACGAATTGCCTTAAAAGATTCATCATATGGCAGTTGTGTATACTTTAATTCTCCTTCTAATCCAAAAACGTCTTTCTGTTTTGCCAAGTCTCGCTCACGGCCTTTGGCATTATGCAAATACTTATATATTTTGTGACTTAGATCTGTATCATTTATATAAATTTTGATCTCTCTTAGGCATTGTTGATAATGATGAATATGATACCACCATAGTTCATCCTTGTGAAAGGCACTCTTAAAAATAGCGCGGTGTTCTGAATTCATTATCCACAGTGGATTGACCACACAATCAAAGCGATCGCTCAATTCATCTAGACATTGATCTTGATCAGATTGCTCTAAAAAGGAAGAAACCTGGTATATTCTCTCTGTTTTATTTTCGTTGAGATTTAGTCCTAGGTTTTGTAACTCATCTTTTACAGTATTTTCAATTACCTCCATATCTTCTAGGTTGGGAATGATGAAAATCATATCATCTACATAACGATGTAGTTCAACTCCCCATTCATTACCACTGCCAAATTTGGCATCCACTGAAGTTAAATAAATATTTGCATAAAAGCCTGAACCAATATTTCCCTGAGTAATACCCTGACCTAATTTATGTTGATCAATATTTTTAGAAAGTAATAACCTAATCAGCCAACGTACCCGTTCGCTTTCTGTTAATTCCCTAGACAGTTCATCACAAAGCTTTTTTTGACTAATTTTTGTATAAAATGATTCAATGTCTAGTCTGAGGATTGCCCCATTAGGATATTTTTCAGCACTATTACGTGCTTTTTTAAGGTAATCACGATAAGCTTTAAAATAATACTCATAAAGATATTCTGTATCTCGTTGTTTACCAGAGATTCTGTAGGCGTAGCTACTACCTCTTAGTTGAGATGACTTGTCACCTAATTTCTGAATAATGGCGACGGATAAAATTTCTTCTTCAATCCGTGAAAGTCCTCTTGGACGAGTCTTTCCCACATTCTTAGGAAATTTATAATAAATGGTTTGATCTACTAATGCAACATCACTAGCATAAGCACATAATTGTTCTTGTAAATTTAAAATATTGAAATCTAAATTAGTTTCAAAAATACGCACTTCAGTTTCATCATATAAAGACTCCGATAAGAGATTGCGACGTGCCCTAGCCCAGGCTAATTTGAGATTATCAAGACTTATAACTTCATTCCAATCTTTATCTTCTGCTAGATCTGCACTCCAGATTGTCTGAAAATCAGCATAAAACTCCGTATGATACGTTACGCTGTATCTATCTCTCCAATAGCAGTTTTCTGGATTTTTAAAATGAACAATATGATTATTTGAACTAATTTCATCAATAGTATGTCGATTACCTACAATTTGATGTAGGTTTATCATCATTTCCTTAATTCTTTCAGCCAAAGTTACTTTACTATTTGTGCTCAATTGCACTTGGCATTCCATATTTTTAGTTCCAACAGTGACAAGGTGCATCACATCAATTGGCACTGTTTCTATCAAGTGTTTGTAAGCTAGAGCTTCAGAAGTTCCAAGACCTAAGTTATCCTCTGTAGATGCTCCGTCAATATCAATACCTAAAGACCTTAGTTCATCATAATCTTCTTGATCAGTTCTGTAGGTTTGACTGAATGGAGAAATAACATTTAGCTGCATTACTAAGACATTGGACAAACATGGTAGTTCAGATGATGACAGTTCACTCTGTAGAGATATTTCTATTTTAGCTGTAGCATCAGGAAAACCATTAACTATATGTTTAAATTCTATGTTGACTAGATCAGAACAAGATGATTGTAGATTTTCCATCATCTTAATATAAAGACCAATAGCCCGGAAGCTTGGATCGATTCCAATAAAAAGGATATTTACATCATTGGTAAGATCGCCTTTCTCCTTTAGTTTAAGAACTGTTTCCAAAAATGCTGCAGAACCAGCACCAGCACCACAACCCACATCTAAGACACAGACTTTTTTTCTATGTCTTAGCCAAGTTATAATTTGTTCTATTCCAATAATGGACTCTAATGTATGTGCTGCTTTAAAATAATGTGTATGAAAGAAAGCATAATATTGGAAAGCAATATGTTTCCAATCAGTTTTTTGAAGTTTATTTTTTAAGTCACTGTATTCTAAATTTTTGTATCCCTTGGCTAGCTCAATACCATCAAGCCACTCATGTACAGCAGTGTAAACATCGGCAACAATAGGATGAAAACGGCGATATGTAGGTGGTTGTTCAGTCACTGAATGCACTCCTTTGGGATTTGAATAATAAAGTTACTAATTTTTTTTGAAAAACCGGTAGCATCTTGGGAATAAGCTGATATAAATAACCTCTGTTTAGCCCTAGTCATGGCCACATAAAACAACCGCCTTTCTTCTTCGAGATTATTATCGCGAACACTAAAATAACTAGGAAATTCATTTTGAACAGCACCGGCAATGAAAATACTGTCAAACTCTAAACCTTTGGATTGATGAACTGTGATAATTGGAACTTGATTATTGTCTTGAGAAACTCGATCTAAGTTTTTGGCAAGAGCCGTAAATTCAATAATGCTACGTAAAGCTGTGTCAGGGTGCAAATTTGGATCGTCCTGTGCTTGGAAAAACCGTAAAAGATTGTGGATATTTTGCAGGCGTTTATTTTGAGATTGATAATAATTGTATAGTCCAGATTCTACCAATAATTTATCTAGCAAATCTGAAGGTCTTAATGATTGGCTGACATCGCGCCAGTGCTCTACCTGTTCAGCAAGTCCTTCAAATACCTCGCCATAACGGTACACTAAAGCTTGACGATAATCCGCTCTTCGTTCCACCAAAGGTATGAGTAGCGCTAACAAATCAATCGTGGTTTCCACATCATCCATTGCCTTATGGCTAGGTAGGTGGGTAAGATTGAGATGGTCTGCCAAAACTTCTAAACTGTAGCGCTCAGATTCAATGAAGCGATTGGCTAGTTCTAGGGTGTCCTCCCATTGCAGCTTTTTTGGATAACTAATACCAGCTTTTTGAGCTTGAGCTGTCACCATCTTAATATCAAAGCCCACATTGTGTCCAACTAGCAGAGAATCCCCCACAAACTCGAAGAACTTAGCAAATACATGTTTAGCATTTCTACCATTTTCTGCCAAGAAGCGATCGCTATGTCCGTGTATTCGTTCCGACTCACTAACGCTGACAGTATTAGTAATGTAAGCGTGAAATCTAGCCTGTTTTTTTCCATCAACTAGACGAATTGCTGCAATTTCCACCACTTCGTCTTGACTCACTGAAAACCCTGTTGTTTCCACGTCAAAAACTGTTACGACTCCAGATGAATAGGCGCTTAAAAGTTCACTAAAAGGATCTCCATCGTTAAATGTGCGGCTTGATACCATGTCAGTTAAACTAAAGCCACAATTTTTGCCTTGTTCAATTACAGCTTTAATCGTCCCATCACCAATTCCACGACTTGGACGTAGCAACATCCGACGCATTGCCCCTGCATCAAAAGGATTTATAATCAGACGTAGGTAAGCAAGAGCATCTTTGACTTCCTGTCGCATGAAAAATTGGAATTTCTCAACTGTAATACAAGGAATACCCATGGGCTCCAATATCTGACTGATAATTTCTGTGCGTTTATGGTTACGAGCAAGAACTGCTACTCGACTGTAAACAAAATCCTTTTTATTACTGGCTAGTTGCTGGATTTGTCCACCAATCCACTCTGCTTCCGTCCACTCATTATTTGCTAAATGGAATTGAATCAAATCACCATCTTTACACTCAGGCGCTGGTGTAATGTTTGTTTGTCGATGTTCAAAGGAATCTGCAAATCCAGAAGCAGCATTCAGCAGGACTTTTGTTGCTCGATAGTTCCAGGTTAAAGAATAGCTTCTAGGATTAAAATCATGATAAAATTGTTTAATTACCTTCTCTGGTTCAGAACCTCGCCATTCATAAATAGTCTGATCTAAATCTCCAATCATCCCTAAATTACCACTGTTGGCAGCCAAGTGCTTGACAATACCATACTCTGACAGATGGGTGTCTTGAACTTCGTCAACTTGAACAAAATCAAACTTATCTGTCCAACGTTGGCTAATCTCTGGTTCATGGTGTACCATGAGACGAACATAAAATATCAGATCTGCAAAGTCTAAGGCATGACGCTTTTGAAGGATAGTTTGATACTGAGCAGCACATTGAGCGTAGTTATTCCCTAATGGGGCATATAGATTTTCAACCAGATTATCTAGAGATAATTTACAGTTTTCAGCCTGAATTTTGCACTTAACTAAGCTAGAAAACAACTGCTGGGCATCTCTATCTTTCAATACATGGAAAACTTCTTTAACCAATTCGAGACAATCATTATCGTCATAAATCACGAAATCTGTTGGCAATCCAATCTGACGAGCTTCCATCCGTAGTATGGAGGCACACAAACCATGAAAAGTTTTAATTGTTAGGTGTTGTAGTTGTTCTGGACAATACTGAGATAACCGCCCGCTCATTTCCTTGGCAGCTCGATTGGTAAAGGTCAGGCATAGAATTCGTTGAGGAGAGATACCCTGATTAATTGCACATAAAACCCGCTCTGCTAAAACACGAGTTTTGCCTGTACCAACCGGAGCAAGTACCAAAATTGCGCCTTCTACGTGGCTAGCGATCGCATTTTGTTCTCGGTTAAGCTCGTTGCTGAACATCACGAGGTGTAACTAAATTTTCATTATAGGTAATTCTTTGGTGTTGCGTCACTAGTGGAATGCTTAACCAGAAAGGGAAATTTGTTTATACTTTAAAAATAACTAATCAGCCTGATTGATAACTGCATCAAGACAATTGATGAACCTATTGATGATTTTTTTTGCTATGATAGGATCGGGCATTGCATATTTTTTTTTAGTAAACCATTCTTTGCGTCAGCAACGCCTACCTTTCTTTTGACCCTCATAGACTGCTCTATTCCTTCAAGACCATGAGGGCTACTTTCCTTATCCAGTCTGCTTTATGACTTACTTGTCGCCCCCGCAGGGAGCAGCAATAACAATACCTTTGACCAGGCTTTTGTGTAATATTTTGCTCACTGTCTTACTGCTGAAGCCTGGTGGGGTTTTCCCATTATATCTTTTCTAGTTTATTTAGAAGAAAAGTTGATGAGTTGCGATTTTACTTCTAGTTGAATACTTATAATTTTTGGTTGATTGTCAATTTTCCATTAACAATCAACCAAAGGCTATCAATCATCTTATTTTATCAATGATTACCGGGACTTTAAATCCTTAAAGCTTAACTTCAATATCAACTCCAGCAGGCAAATCCAATTTCATCAGAGCATCAATAGTCTTTGAAGAAGGCTGATAAATATCAATAATCCGTTGGTGAGTACGTGTTTCAAAGTGTTCCCGAGAATCTTTATCAACGTGAGGCGATCGCAAAACACAGTAAATACGACGTCGAGTGGGTAAGGGAATCGGGCCAATAGCTGTAGCATTTGTCCGGTTTGCTGTATCTACAATCTTCTCACAGGAAGTGTCCAGCAAGCGTCGATCAAAGGCTTTTAGTCGAATCCGAATTTTCTGCTGTTGAATAGTTGCCATTTGTTTAGTTTTCTAGGTTCTTTTCTTAGCGTAAATAAACATTAATAAAGAGCAGAGAAGTTAAAACTTCCCTGCTCCTACTCTATAGTAGAGTACTGCTATTCCAGGATCTTGCTGACCACACCTGAGCCGATGGTGCGACCACCTTCACGGATAGCAAAGCGCATTCCTTGTTCAATCGCAATGGCGTTGATCAGGCTCACCGTCATTTTGATGCGATCCCCTGGCATCACCATCTCAGCTGTAGAGCCATCGTCAGCAGTAAAGGCATCAATAGTGCCGGTCACATCAGTGGTTCGTACATAGAACTGAGGGCGATAGCCGGAGAAGAAGGGAGTATGACGTCCACCTTCTTCTTTCTTCAGGACATATACCTCAGATTCAAACTTGGTGTGAGGGGTGATTGAACCGGGTTTGGCAAGTACCATACCCCGCTCAATGTTCTCTTTTTGGATACCCCGCAGCAGTAGTCCAACATTGTCTCCAGCCATCCCTTCGTCTAGGGTCTTCTGGAACATTTCCACACCAGTTACGGTGGTGTTACGGGTCTCTTTAAGCCCGATGATTTCTACCGTCTCACCAACTTTAACCTTACCCCGCTCGATTCGACCGGTGGCAACAGTTCCCCGACCAGTGATGGAGAAGACATCTTCTACTGCCATCAGGAATGGCTTATCGATATCCCGCTCTGGTGTGGGAATGTATGAGTCTACATTAGACATCAGTTCTAGTACCACATCAGTCCACTCATTGTCACCTTTGCCAATGCTTGGATTCTCGGTCAGGGCGTTTACAGCCATTAAAGCTGACCCAGCCACAATCGGGATATTGTCCCCGTCAAAGTCGTATTCGCTCAACAGTTCCCGAATTTCCAGTTCTACTAGCTCTAGGAGTTCTTCATCATCTACTTGGTCTTTCTTATTTAAGAAAACCACGATGTTAGGAACTCCCACCTGCCGAGCTAGGAGGATATGTTCTTTAGTTTGTGGCATGGCACCGTCAGCGGCAGAAACCACCAGAATTGCCCCATCCATTTGCGCCGCACCCGTGATCATGTTTTTCACATAGTCAGCGTGGCCTGGGCAATCTACGTGGGCATAGTGGCGATTTTCGGTTTCGTACTCAACATGAGCAGTATTGATGGTAATCCCCCGTGCTTTTTCCTCAGGAGCTGCATCAATTTCCTCGTAGTTCCTCGCTTTTGCCTTCCCTTGAGCCGCCAATGTCATAGTAATAGCAGCAGTTAGGGTAGTCTTGCCGTGGTCTACGTGACCAATCGTGCCAATGTTGACGTGGGGTTTATTCCTTTCAAACTTTTCGCGTGCCATGAATTACATGTTCCTTTTTTTTGTTATGCGTTCCCTTGATTCTTAGCAATGATGGCTTCTGCCACATTGCGAGGTACTTCATCATAGGTGTTAAACTCCATAGAGAAAATACCCCGACCTTGGGTCTTAGACCGGATATCCGTAGCATAACCAAACATCTCTGCTAATGGAACTTTAGCAGTGACTTTGGCAATGCCGTCTTCAGAACCCATACCTTCAATTTGACCACGGCGGGAGTTGAGGTCACCCATGACATCCCCAAGGAAGTCTTCGGGCACTTCAACCTCAACTTTCATCATAGGCTCTAGGAGTACTGGCGCAGCCTTCATCACAGCATTCCGCATGGCCATAGAACCAGCAATCTTAAATGCCATTTCTGAAGAGTCTACGTCGTGATAAGACCCATCTACTAGGGTAACTTTCACGTCGATCACTGGATACCCTGCTAGAATTCCCGATTCACAGGCTTCCTTCATCCCTTGTTCAGCAGGAGAGATGTACTCTCTCGGTACAGAACCACCTACGATCTTGGAGACAAATTCAAAACCACTACCAGTATCTCCTGGTTCCAATTCAACAATAACGTGACCATACTGACCTTTACCGCCACTTTGACGGATAAATTTGCCTTCCGCCTGGACTGATTTACGAATCGTCTCTCGATAGGCTACCTGGGGAGCGCCCACATTCGCTTCTACCTTAAACTCTCGCAGCATCCGGTCTACCAGGATTTCCAAGTGCAGCTCACCCATGCCCGCAATCACGGTTTGGTTGGTTTCTGGGTCAATGCTGACCCGGAAGGTAGGGTCTTCTTCAGATAGGGCTTGGAGGGCTTTGGATAGCTTCTCCATATCCTGCTTGGTTTTTGGCTCTACTGCCACCGATATCACTGGTTCTGGAATAAAGAGAGATTCCAAAATAATCGGAGACTCTTCGTCACAAATAGTATCCCCAGTGATAGTATGCTTCAAACCAACCGCAGCGCCCAAGTCTCCAGCCCGCAACTCCTCTACTTCAATCCGGTCATCAGCTTTCAATACAATCAAGCGAGATATCCGTTCCTTCTTATCCTTAGTGGAGTTGAGGACATAGCTCCCCTTCTTCAGTACCCCAGAGTACACCCGTAGGAAAGTTAGGCGACCATAGGGGTCTGCCATAATCTTAAATGCCAGAGCTGACATAGGGGCTTCGTCATCAGCCACCCGCTCGACGGTTTCACCCTTAGGCATAGTACCTTGAATTGGCGGAACATCAATCGGAGCTGGTAGGTAATCAATAACCGCATCCAACAGCAGCTGAACCCCTTTGTTCTTGAATGCAGAGCCACACAGCATGGGAACGATTCTGCCCTCAATGGTTCCTTTGCGCAGGGCTTCACGAATTTCCTCTGCCGTGATTTCCTCTCCTTCAAGGTACTTCTCAATTAACGCCTCGTCAGTTTCAGCCACCGATTCCACTAATTTGGCATGGTATTCTTGGGCTTGCTCTTTGACCTCTTCAGGAATTTCTGTATCTTCGATGTCAGTTCCCAGGTCATTGGTGTATATCTTGGCTCGCATCCGCACCAAGTCAACAATTCCTCTAAAATCCTTTTCACTGCCAATAGGGATTTGGATGGGAACAGCATTGGAGCGCAATCGGTCACGAACTTGCTCGTAGACCTTGAAGAAGTTTGCTCCTGTCCGGTCCATTTTATTAACAAAAGCAATTCGAGGTACCTGATAGCGGTCTGCTTGCCGCCAGACTGTTTCAGACTGAGGCTGGACACCACCTACGGAGCAAAACACAGCAATCACACCATCCAATACCCGCATGGAGCGTTCCACTTCAATGGTGAAGTCAACGTGACCGGGAGTATCGATAATATTAATCCGATGCTCTCGCCAGTTGGTGCTAATCGCAGCAGCAGTGATCGTGATTCCCCGCTCCCGCTCTTGGTCCATCCAATCAGTTACAGCTGTACCTTCATGGACTTCACCAATTTTGTGAACAATTCCGGAATAAAACAGGATTCGTTCAGTTGTTGTTGTTTTGCCCGCATCAATATGAGCTGCAATTCCGATATTGCGTGTTTTCTCAAGGGGGATGGTGCGTGCCACGGTTACCTCCTTTATCTGGTGCCACCATTTCCTCACCAGGTAGCTATCTATTTACAATTTTATACTTTTTTTAAGTTTTTTAGGCATTTGTGGACATTATCTTATGGCTACCAGGTTCTTGTTCTGAACTTTTAGGGTAATTAGTACCGATAGTGGGCAAAAGCTTTATTTGCCTCGGCCATTCTATGGGTTTCTTCACGCTTGCGAATAGCATTTCCGGTTTCATTGGCAGCATCCATCAGCTCATTAGCCAATTTGCTAGCCATGCTCCGACCGGAGCGACTTCTGGAGAATTTAATCAGCCAGCGTAGGGCTAGGGTAGTCCCTCGCTCAGCCTTTACTTCCATAGGAACCTGATAGGTTGCCCCACCAACCCGGCGAGCCTTGACTTCTACTAGAGGCGTCAGGTTACGCACAGCTTTTTCAAAAGTTTCTATGGGATCAGCTCCAGTTCTTTCTTCAATGATTTTCATTGCGTCATAGATAATTCGGTAGGCAAGGGATTTCTTGCCATGACGCATCAGTCTACACCCCAACATACAAATCAGGCGACTGTTATAGACTGGGTCAGGGGGGACAGGACGCTTTTTAACAACTGAGCGACGAGACATAAGTAAGCTTCAGAAAAAATCAAAAATACAGTTTACTATTAAAAATTAACCAAGGCAAACAAATACACTCCTGTGATTAACCCTAGTGTGATTAACCCTGGTGCGATTAACCTTGGTTATACAGTTAGCTTATGGTTGGTCTTGTAAATCCTGTTTTTGTTTACAGGTTGTACGAGAAGCTAATCAGTGCAGCTTTCTAGTATGCCTAGGCTTCAGGAATTGAATCTTTCCTTGGGCAACGACCAAGCGCTATTTATCGGCATGGGTGAGATTACAGCAACTCTATTGCTGGAAGTCTCTTACTGTAGAGGGGTTAATGCTCGTGAGTTTACTTAGGGCGCTTCGTCCCATACTTAGAACGACCTTGACGCCGATCCTTAACTCCTGCCGTATCAAGGGTACCCCGAATAATGTGATATCGCACTCCAGGTAAGTCCTTAACACGACCGCCTCTGATCATCACGACGGAGTGTTCTTGTAGGTTATGACCAATACCAGGAATATAAGCTGTTACTTCAAATCCTGAAGTCAGACGAACCCTTGCCACCTTTCGCAAGGCTGAGTTCGGCTTTTTGGGTGTGGTTGTGAAGACTCTAGTACAAACACCACGGCGCTGGGGACATTGTTTCAGCGCTGGGGACTTAGTTTTCTTCTTAGCTTTGAAGCGCTCGTTACTAATGAGCTGCTGAATGGTGGGCATGGGTTACGGCTTAATAAACATTGGTTGATTGAACTTAATCAACTACAAACAAACCAAAGGTAATTATACCAATAATAACACTATGGTGTCAATCTGGCTCCTGTGATGGGTCTACACGAAAGGAATTACCGCAGTCGCAGCTTTCTGAAGCGTTAGGGTTATGGAAGCGAAACCCTCCTCCCATGAGGTCTTCTGAGTAATCTAGAGTTAAGCCATTGATAGTTTTTAGGCTTTGCGGGTCTACTATGACACTGATGCCATCACACTCATAGACCTGATCCTCAGAATTGATCACTTGCTCAAAGTCAATAGTGTAGTAAAAATCAGCACACCCCCCCTGGCGCACACCTAGACGTAATTTGGCCTCTGGCTTTTGACCCTTGGACTGTACACGTCTAATCTCACTCGCAGCAGCTTTACTCAGTTTAATCATTAACGATAGTAACTATACGCAACAACTAGCACCAGCTAATGTTACCTCAAAAAGGAATAGTCATTAATCATTAGTCATTTAATTTGCCACTGCCAAGAGGCTTTTTTGGGCATCCTAAAGACTTATAACTAATGACTAATGACTACTAACTAAAGACTTACAACTAATGAGCCCTTTGGGTAATTCAAAATTCAAAATTCAAAATTCAAAATTCACGCATCAAGTTTAGAACAAATTTTGAATTAATTAATTCCGGGTACAAGCCCCCCGGGGAATTAAAAATTAAAAATTAAAAATTAAAAATCTAGAATTGTCCGAATCATTTTGAATTAATAATTTTGAACTTTGAATTGGAGCGTTCGCGCAGCGTGACCTACGGTCAAGCGAGTTGTGGTCTTCAATCAGTGGCGGGTACAAGCCCCCACTGATTGTCATTTTGAATTAATAATTTTTAATTTTGAATTGGAGCGTTCGCACCTCAAGGAGCGTCGGCAATGCCTATAGCGTGACCTACGGTCAAGCGACTTGACTCAATCTATTTGTCTTCTGCTTTGCTACGGGCATAGTCATCTTCAAAACGAATAATGTCATCTTCTCCGAGGTATTCTCCATTCTGAACTTCAATTAAAACGAGGGGAATAACACCAGGATTCTCTAGTCGATGAGCATGGCCTTGGGGAACATAGGTTGATTGATTTTGATGAATAATTTCTTGTTTATCGCCACAAAGAACTTTAGCTGTACCACTGACAACAATCCAGTGTTCGCTCCTATGGTAGTGCATCTGTAAACTTAAGCGATGACCCGGCTTGACTTCAATGCGCTTGATTTTGTATCCCCGTCCTTCTTCTAAGACAGTGAATGACCCCCAAGGTCGTAGTTCGGTAGCGGCAACGCCTTCAGCTACTCGGGATGACTGTAGGGTAATTGCGGAAACTTGAGAAATTTCTTTTGACTGAACCATGGTTTTGTTCCTGAAAACGTCTAGCTAAGTGATTTTGGGAAAGTTGACTAATCGGTTACTAATTTCTAGCTTAAACAAAATCAAGGATAATTGACTATCACCAAACCTAGCAAACTATAACTATTTTTTTAATGTCAGATTAGTCTATTCCCTGAATTTATATCAATTCTTTACACTCTTATATAGTTATCTTGACCTAAGTGGAAGCTGAATAAACCTATAGTTAAGGGATTCGTGATTTCGGAAAATCTTAATAAATATGAGCACTTCATAATTCCTTCATACTTAATACTTAATACTTCTTAAACTATTAGGGAACAGGTGTAAAAAAGATGCCCAGACCGTTGTTAACTGGTGCTGCTGTATAGGGAGAGCGATCTAGGAGTTGACCACCTAGATAAAGTCCAGTTGAGCTACCCCCGTCAAGATTGAGGGCATTAATGGCTCCCAATTTCTGCATCAACTGAGCTGTTTCCCTTAATGTTGGGCCACGTCCAGTATGACTATACTGAAAAGCAGCAATAATCAATGTGCCATTAGCAGTGCTTCCAATAGCACTGCGTGGAGCAGACTGCTGAATAAAGGCATCACTAAATTGTTCCGATTTGCCATCCAAAACAATAAGCCTATCTTGTAGTAGCAGTGGTCCACCACCGAGAATATGGGGGTAGCCATTGAAGTCAGCGGGAAAGGTACTTCCCTCAATTCGCACTTGGGTACCGATACTAAGATCATGAACGGCTGTGCTGTTGGCCCTCAGGGTAACTAGATAGCCATTGGGGGGGATAGGAAAGGCTTGCTGACCGGCAAGTCCTCCAGGCAAAAGATGGGTGACCGAGTTGTTCTGGACAACTACGATGATTTCATGATCAATTAAGGGAGTGTAGGTTGGTCCGAAGGCGCGAGTGTAGCGGGCAATTCCAGCTTTGACATAACCACTGTTGAGGAATAGTACTGGCAAACGTTTCTGGTTTGAGGTAACTAAGGTTTCGGTCAGGCTCAGTCGTCCGAGTTTAACGTGACCGCGATCATTCCAAGCGATCGCTCCCCGATTCAAAATTGGACCAGATAACCACCGACTATCACGGCGAATTGCTCCTAAGGGCAATTGGTTGTTACGGTTGAAAAAGCCAGCATTAATTGCAGCAGATGCTTGCCACCACTGAGCAGCTTTAATTAGTGGGGCTGTTCCCACTTGCGTCGTAGCATTACTACCAATCGGTCTGAGGCGCAAGTGGTGAGATTTGGGGTCAACCTCCAGCCACACCACTGGGAAACTAGTATCTTTGAGACTAATCAACTGCTGACGCCACTGGATGCCAGGTGCCCAGAGAATATTTTTCTTGACCATGGCATCGGGTCGCAAATCAATCACCAATCGAAACGGGTTAGGCAAGGTGAAAACTCGCAGACGTTTACCTTTGGGGAAATCCACCCTGAGCCTAGTTTGGTTCTGATGGCTTTCTAAGCGGATAACCGGTTTATCCATAGGAGCGCCCACGGAAATGGGAGCTACATCTTCAGGCCCTTGGATCTTGGCACCCTCTAGAGCATTAAAACCCTTGACTAGTGACTGGTCGGCTGAGGCAGCTACTGTAATCACACCTTCAGTGCGTCGGTCATTGACTTGCCAGAAGGTTGGGCGGTCTAAATCAAGAACAATACGATTACCCCAAGGCTGACGTCCCTGGCGGATAGCCTTCACCCTGGCTGGCATGGAAGAGATATACAGCTTATCCCCGTGAACTTGTAACTGCCAACCTGCTGTTTTGGCAAAATCGGTAATATCTAGATATCGATAAGCACCACTAACTTGGCTGGGGAAAACTACTGATGTACTCCGGGGTTTAGAAAACCACCGGATCGGTTGCTTGGTAAAATCTTTACTATTGAGCATTTCTATGCCCAAAGTTTGCATCGCTCCTACATCACTGATGCCAGTGCGCACTGAGGTTCCGACCAGCCACTGCTGCCAAGGTAAGTTGATCCGCTGACCATTTAAATACACTTGAAACCCTTGTCGGATCACCTGGGGGGGGACAGAGAAAAACTCTACCTCTAAGGTGTTATCAGGCATGGGTGGTAGCTCTTCCAATAGTTTCTTCCCCTTTAAAACTAGGATGTTCTCCTGGGTGGTTTGGGATAAACTTTGAACGAGGACAGGGGTCTCTTCATCTGCTGGGGGCAACTGGTTAAGTAACTCTTTAAAGCTATTTAAGATTAAGGGTTCAATTGCTCCAACTCGCCTATTTGCCGTAGCTACGGATGCTGGGAATAGAATTAGGAGCAAGAGGGTAATGGCTAGCTTGGAGATCTTAGTCCACACTTTTGTAGTATCAATTCCGGTCTTTGGTGTTACTCTAGTCACCATCAAAGGGTTCCATTGAGCATTGGTTGCTGCTAGTAGCCTGTTTCCTCAAAGGACTGATTTGGCTGAAAGCATACCTTTCATAGCCTAAATCAGTCAGCAAAAACTATAGAGAAGGTTTAATTTCACATACTCTTAACCTAGGCTCTAGGCATTTAGGCTCTAGGCATGGCGTTGCTTAATAATGGAATGATTTTATAGCAGTCGCCAGGGTAATTAGGACATGACAAAAGTCTCAAACTACAGTTTGGCTTGAGTTTAACTTCTGACTTCTGACTTCTGACTTCTGACTTCTGCTATAAGAGTAGGTGCGCGCCTCCAAGGCCGCGAGCAATCCCTCGCGGCCTTGGGTCGCACCTGTGGAATGGGCATCTTGCTTAGGTGCGCTCTTACTTGGCGAATTAAATTCGCCACGGGTCGCACCTGTGGAATGGGCATCTTGCGTGGAACTGGCATCTTGCCAGTTTCAATATCTTTTCGCGCGGGCAGGATGCCCACTCTACTTATATTCATTCAAAAATTGAGCAACGCTCTAGGCATTTAGGCTAAGTGGGTTCTAAAAAAGTTATGAAGCACTCCGGGTCAAGCACGGAGGCCCTCAACTCCGCCTTTTGTAAGACCTAAGACCATGAGCCTAATACCTAGGCATTTAGAGAGGAGATGCCACCTGGTCTAAACTAAGACTGTGATGAAGGCTACTGTGACAACATCAAGTCCTGTCAGTGCAAAAGAGTCGTTAAGAAAGCTATTTTGAGTTTCGCTCAATGGTCTTGATCACTGCTACGGTAAATCCACCAATTTCTTCCCGAGTAAAATTTTCAGTAGGTTTATGGAGAAATTAGGTATTGCTATCGCTAACCTATTTCTTATATCATGACTATCCACCTATATAGGTAAGTTTCTAGGATTTATGCCAGCGTCAGGGAACCCTGGTCACTTTGGTCATCAGCTAGGTGGTTAGTTGCATGCCCTTGTTGAAGCACTAAGCGTGTTGCTACTGGTAAAACCTGATCAGGTTAACTACATCCCTTGCTCTGTGTCGGAGGATGTAGCTTTTGTGTCAGCAGCTGACCAGATTTCATTGGATACTCAGGATAGGAGTTTCTAAGGGAAAAAAAGCTTGATAGATTTTTCCACCCAGGGACTCGGGATTAGACCCAACCAAATTCTGGCTCACCATTGATGGTAAATCATTGTTGATTTTTCCAGCCTAGTAGCAGTCTATAGGTCACTGCTACTAGGTTAATAGTCCTCAGTCTGTAATGAAAGCATCACTAAACACCGTGAATAATTGGATGAATAATATCGATAACCATAAAAACCAGGAAGATCTACAACACTATCACAAAAGGATACCGTATCCAGGTCAACGTTGGTTGGTGGAGGAACGAGATGCCTGTGGGGTTGGCTTTATTGCTTCTGGGCAGGGTATAGCTAGCCATAAATTGATTGAACAAGCTCTAGTGGCACTGGGTTGTTTAGAACACCGGGGGGGGTGTAGTGCTGACCAAGATTCAGGGGATGGTGCAGGCTTATTGACCGCTATTCCCTGGAAACTGTTGCAAAAATGGTTGACCGAACAAGGAATTGACCAGCCTCCTACGGAGCAGTTGGGAGTTGGGATGGTATTCTTGCCTCAGGATGAGACGTTGGTTAGCCAAGGTAAGTCAATTGTTGAGGAAGTCCTCGCTCAAGAAGGCTTAAAGGTTTTAGGCTGGCGTGTGGTACCAGTACGTTCAGAGATCCTGGGTATCCAAGCGAAAGCCAATCAACCCCATATCGAACAGTTGATCGTAGCCTCTGAAGGGGAGATAGGAGATGAACTGGAGCGTTTGCTGTTCAAAACTCGCTGTCGCATTGCTAAGGCCCTAAAATCTCAGAGTACCATCCGAGTGCCTGAGGATTGGTATTTTTGCTCTTTTTCTAGTCGCACGATTGTCTACAAAGGCATGGTGCGCTCAGCGGTACTTGGAGAGTTTTATTTAGATTTAAAAAATCCTGATTACCAGAGTGGTTTTGCTGTCTATCATCGACGCTTTAGCACCAATACTATGCCCAAGTGGCCCCTCGCTCAACCGATGCGCTTGTTGGGACATAATGGTGAGATTAATACTCTGTTGGGCAATGTCAACTGGATGATCGCCCGAGAGGCTGACTTGGCTCATCCGGTTTGGGAAAAAGGGTTGAAGGCAAATAACCTTGAATCTGCAACCGAAACTAACCTGAAACCAAATAACTCCTTAGATGAGATCAAGCCTATTATCAATCCAGAAAACAGTGACTCAGCCATCTTAGATAATGTATTTGAATTACTGGTGCAATCTGGACGCAGTCCTCTGGCAGGATTAATGATCATGGTGCCGGAGGCTTACCAAAATCAGCCGGATTTGGATAACTATCCGGAAATTGTTGATTTTTATGAATACTACAGTGGAATTCAGGAAGCTTGGGATGGTCCAGCGCTATTAGTATTCAGTGATGGGAAAACAGTGGGAGCCAGCCTAGACCGAAATGGATTACGACCGGCTCGTTATAGCATTACCCGGGATGGCTATGTGGTGGTGGCATCAGAAGTGGGGGTAGTGGACTTGCCAGAATCCGAGATTGTGGAAAAGGGCAGACTCGGACCAGGGCAAATGATTGCTGTTGACCTGGAAAGCAACGAAATTCTAAAAAACTGGGACATCAAGCAACGGGTGGCAGCTCAGCAACCCTATGGTCAATGGCTGAAGCAGTATCGTGTAAAATTGGAACCCCAACCCTTTACTGAGGCTCCTGAACAAGATGCGGCTGAGTTACTGCGTCAGCAGACCGCTTTTGGCTACACTGCTGAGGATGTGGAGATGATCATCCAGCCGATGAGCACCCAGGGGAAAGAACCTACTTTCTGTATGGGAGATGATATTCCCTTGGCGGTACTCTCCAATAAGTCTCGACTACTCTATGACTATTTCAAACAACGCTTTGCCCAGGTCACTAACCCACCTATTGACCCTCTGCGGGAAAGTTTGGTGATGTCGTTGAGTATAGAGCTGGGTGAGCGAGGGAATATATTAGAAGCTAAGCCCGAGTATGCCCAGTTGTTAAAGCTGGAAACCCCAGTACTCAATGAGGCCGAGTTGGCAGCGGTGAAAGCCTCAGGGTTTGAGACGGCTGAACTGTCTACTTTATTTGAAATTGCTACTGGTCCGGGGGGGCTAGAAGTAGCTGTGAGTCGTCTGTGTGACCAAGCGGCTGAGTCGGTAAGGGCTGGCAAAAAGATTCTGATTTTGAGTGATAAAACTGCTGGAGGGCTTTCTGAAAACTACACCTATATTCCACCGATGTTGGCTGTAGGTGCGGTTCACCACCACCTGATCTCTCAAGGATTAAGGATGAAGGCATCCATTATTGTGGAAACGGCTCAATGCTGGAGTACTCATCACTATGCTTGCTTAATCGGTTATGGTGCATCAGCAGTTTGTCCGTATTTGACTTGGGAATCGGTGCGGAATTGGTGGGCTAATCCTAAAACTCAAAAATTGATGGCCCAGGGGAAACTGGAAAGCCTAACCATAGACCAAGCTCAGAAAAATTATCGCAAGGCGGTAGAAGCAGGTTTATTGAAAATCCTATCTAAGATGGGAATTTCCCTATTATCGTCTTACCATGGCGCTCAGATTTTTGAAGCTATTGGCATTGGTGGGGATTTATTGGCACTAGCCTTTAAGGGAACTACATCCCGGCTGGGAGGTTTGAGTATTGCTGATTTAGCTCAGGAAGTGATGGAGTTTCACAAGCGGGCTTTCCCCCTGACGGCTAAGAAACTGGAAAACTTTGGCTTTATCAATTACCGTCCTCGGGGCGAGTATCACATGAACAGCCCTCAAATGGCTAAAGCCCTACACAAGGCGGTTTCTGCTTTCGTCCGTGACCAATCCTCTAACAATGGCAACGGGAAACATCACAAAGAGTTGGAAGTTAGCAAGTTGCAGGTTAAACCTTCAAACCTTGAAGCTAACAAAGAAGCCTACGACCACTACGATGTGTATCGCAAACTGTTGGAAGAGCGTCCAGCAACTGCACTACGAGATTTGTTGGACTTCAACAGCGACCAACCTACTATTGAGATCGAGGAAGTAGAACCTGTTGAGGAAATTGTCAAGCGCTTCTGTACCGGCGCAATGTCCCTAGGCTCTCTATCCCGAGAAGCTCATGAAACTCTAGCTATTGCGATGAACCGGATTGGCGGTAAATCCAACAGTGGTGAAGGGGGTGAAGACCCAGTGCGCTTCACCATTCTGAATGATGTGGATCAGACTGGTCATTCTCAGACTCTACCTCACTTAAAGGGATTACGTAATGGGGATGTTGCTTCCTCTGCGGTTAAGCAAGTAGCATCTGGTCGTTTTGGAGTAACACCAGAGTACCTGATGAGTGGGAAGCAGTTAGAAATTAAGATTGCTCAAGGTGCTAAGCCAGGGGAAGGGGGTCAGTTACCGGGTAAGAAGGTCAGTCCCTACATTGCTAAGCTGCGGCGTTCTAAGCCAGGGGTAACCCTAATTTCCCCACCACCCCATCATGATATCTATTCGATTGAAGACCTAGCGCAGCTGATTTTTGATTTGCATCAGATTAACCCTCAAGCTAAGGTATCTGTGAAGTTGGTGGCAGAAATTGGGATTGGAACTGTTGCGGCTGGGGTAGCTAAAGCGAATGCGGATGTAATCCAAATTTCTGGTCATGATGGCGGGACTGGAGCATCTCCCCTGAGTTCGATTAAGCACGCTGGAGTGCCTTGGGAACTGGGAGTAACTGAAGTACATCGGATCTTGATGGAAAACCAACTACGCGATCGCGTTTTGCTGCGGGTAGATGGTGGCTTAAAAACTGGTTGGGACGTACTGATGGCGGCCTTGATGGGAGGACAAGAGTTCGGTTTCGGTTCGGTATCGATGATTGCTGAAGGCTGCATTATGGCACGGATTTGCCATACCAATCAATGTCCTGTAGGAGTTGCTACTCAGCAAGAACGGCTGCGCCAGCGCTTTAGCGGGATTCCAGGCCATGTTGTCAACTTCTTCTACTTTGTGGCTCAGGAAGTGCGATCGCTTCTTGCCAAACTAGGTTACCGTTCCTTAAAGGATATCATTGGTCGGGCTGATCTACTCAAAGTCCGGGAGGACCTTGAGTTGACTAAGACATCTATGCTGAATCTAGATTGTCTGACTCAGCTGCCTGATACTCGCACAGACCGCAGTTGGCTCAACCATAAGGATGTCCACAGCAACGGCCCAGTGCTAGATGATCAACTGCTGGGTGACGCTGACCTGACGAATGCTATTCAAAACCATGGGTCTGTGACTAAAGATGTGGACATCGTGAACACTGACCGTACTGTAGGGGCTCGAATTGCTGGAGTAATTGCCAAGCAGTATGGTAACAGTGGTTTCGATGGAAACATTACTCTCAACTTCAAGGGGGCTGCGGGTCAAAGCTTTGGTGCCTTTAACCTGCCTAGTATGACCCTGATTTTAACTGGTGAAGCCAATGACTATGTAGGTAAAGGGATGCATGGTGGTGAAATTATTATCAAACCACCCGCTGATGCCACCTACGACCCAGCTAACAATGTGATTGTAGGTAACACCTGCCTCTACGGTGCCACTGGTGGAACATTATTTGCCCATGGCGGTGCTGGTGAGCGGTTTGGTGTGCGCAATTCTAAAGGCTGTGCTGTGATTGAGGCAGCTGGTGATCACTGCTGTGAATACATGACCGGTGGTGTAATTGTAGTCTTAGGGAAAGTGGGACGTAATGTCGGTGCTGGTATGACTGGTGGTTTAGCCTACTTCCTAGATGAAGAGGAGAGTTTTCCCGCCAAAGTGAACCAGGATGTCAAGATTCAACGGGTGATTTCAGCGGCTGGAGAGCAGCAGTTGAAAGGCTTAATTCAAGACCATGCTACTCGGACTGGTAGCCCGAAAGCCAACATGATTCTGGACAACTGGTCTGAATATCTGCCCAAATTCTGGCAAGTGGTACCACCTTCTGAGGCGGATACTCCTCAAGCGAATCCTGATGTGGCAGAGGAGCGGGAGTTAGTTTCTTCTACAGTAGGCTAAAGCACTTGAAGGTTGAACGCGCTTCGCAGCAAAGCGGGACGCGCGTCCATCGCGTTCAACCTTTCACTTGTTCTAGGTCAATCTTTTCGAGGCAAAATTCATTCACGGACTCTTGACGACGAATCATCATTTCCCTTACCCAATCATGATTACCTCGCTTAATATACTGTTCAATAGACCTCTTGCAAAAGTAGTTTTCTGATAGTGTTTGCATCAATTATTATCCACTGTTCCCAGATCCGCTTTTCCCTGTTCCGGACAACTGCCGCGAAGTCTAATACAGTAAGCATAATAGCCAATGTGATTAGACTCATCACTGATGAATTTATCGGACATCGTAGTTACCTTCTGCAAATCTTCAGGTTTGGCGTAGGCTTGCAGCACAGGACGCAAAATAAGTTTAATTTTACTGAAATTAAACTTATTAAATTAGCTATACCGAACTGGCTGTGTAAAAATTTTACCAAATTATTATAGCAGTATTAAATTATTCGTGAAATATATTGGCCAAAGCCATCGCTATAACCCTTGCCCAGCAACGATTACAGATGCTGATTTTACAAATAAATGATTTAGGATTGCTGTAGTATAATCCTGATTGGACGGTAATTTGAGTTTTTAAGCGATGCAGCGCGGTCTTGGGGAGCCAGTGCGGTCTTGGGGGTTCCCCCCATGAGCAACTGGCGTGGTTTCCCCCATGAGCGACTGCATCAAGAGATAGAATGATTTTTTCTAAAAACCCCATCCAATCAGACCTAGTCGGGAATAAGCGCGGTTTTATAGACACTAGGTTCGGTAGAGCCAAAATTCCCTTTGAAGGCTATAGTTTTCGCTTTGAGTTTCTCAAAAAACAGATTCTTGAGTTATTTGACGAAGTCATTTTATCTGGAAAATATACAGGACGCGGCCATCGTGTTATTGCTCTTGAAAAATCGATAAAAGATTTATGGGGGACAACCGGAATTGCCACATCATCTGGAACTATCTCTTTGCAAATAGCACTCATGTGCGCTGGAATCAATCCAGGGGATGAAGTAATAGTGCCTTCATTAACATTTATTTCAACAGCTTATGCTGTAAATGCAGTCGGAGGTATTCCAGTATTTGTAGATATAGACCCCAAAACACTAACCATTAATCCAGATGCAGTCTTGGATTCTATTACTAGCAAAACAGTAGCGATTATCCCAGTACATATGTATGGGCAAATGGCTGATATGGACAGATTAATGGATATAGCTAAAAAGTACAATCTAAAAATTATTGAAGATTGCGCACAAGCACATGGGGCTACTTATTATGGCAACTATGCTGGTAGTATGGGAGATTTTGGTTGTTTTTCTTTCTATAATGGTAAAAATATAGGCGGATTAGAAGATGGTGGCATGATCACAATGCAAGATGCCAAGAAGGTATCACAAGTCCTTCGTTTATGTGATTTAGGTAGAATCCCTGGAAATCGTTATAATCACGAGGTGTTTGGGCTCAGAGGGCGTATGGGAGAGTTTACAGCCGCATTAATAAATTTAGAATTAAAATTCTTAGAAGAGTGGAACCAACGTCGTAATTATATTGCTAATTATTACAACGCTCATTTTGATGGTTTACCACTACAGATTCCTTTTGTTGCTCCAGGGCGAACTCATGTTTATTATCTATACACTGTGATAACGGATTCAGTCCAGACAAGACAGAAATTAGAAGACCACTTAATTTCTGTTGGCATCGAAACTATGAGAATATATCCGAAATTGATTCCAGATAAACCTGTTTATCAAAATGGTTTACCTCATCGGGTAGGACGATTAACAATAGCAAAGCAAATCGTGGAAAAGTTATTATCTTTACCACTCTATCCAGAATTGGAGATGACCGATCTTAACAGAATAGTTAAAGCAGTGCAGCAAGTATTTTGCCAGTAGTCTATAGTCATACCAAATCCCCTTGATTGAGGAGGTGTTCTTTGTAGGGCAATGTATCAAAAAGGTTGCTAATCGGAGTATACCTGAAAGGTGTTTGAGAGGGCTTCTGGACTATGAGAGCAAGCGTAAGGATGATTTTAGCGATAGCGGTGGCATTCTCGCTTACTTAAGTTAGGTTGGGAGGGGAGCATGTCAAATTTGCAGAACAAATGTACTAAAATAGCTCATAACTGCTACTGACGCCCCAAAAACACTGTAATTCAAGGGTTTGTAGTTCAAGTGTTCTTACAAAATTGACCTGCTTCCTGCCGTTATTAAGGCACGCTACTAGATAACTACATAACTGAAGTTCCCCCAAAGTTTGAACTACTCGAAACCTCAATCCCAAGCTCTGTGGCGTTCCTAGGCTTGTCGGTACTTATTGCTACTGGGTACAGTTTTATTGAGAATGCTCACAACGTTTATCTGAAGGGCGTTTGAGCGATGCAGCGCGGTCTTGGGGAGGCAGCGCGGTCTTGGGGAGGCAGCGCGGTCTTGGGGAGGCAGCGCGGTCTTGGGGGTTCCCCCCATGAGCGACTGCCGTTGGTTTCCCCCACTCGCGCTTTGCCGTGGTCCCCCCCCACTCGCGCTTTGCCGTGGTTTCCCCCACTCGCGCTTTGCCGTGGTCTCCCCCATGAGCAACTGGCGTGGTTTCCCCCACTCGCGCTTTGCATCAAGAAGCGATTTGGTTCTCAAATAAAAATGCTACCAGTGCCTATAGTTGGATTATATTCCAATTGCAGACATACTTCAAGAACCAACATGGGTACACAATTTTTTGGCTCAATCGCTATATCCCTTATGGGGAGAGCTTTTAACTAGCATAGTAGTACAAATGAACGGGGGAACTTCAGACATAAGCGCATTTGGTGCCGAGTTTTGGGTAAGTCGTGAACAATTAACCGTTAACTTCTCAACAGTTAACAGTATTGTCTTAGTTCAAGATTTCAATCTCGGTTTGCTAGGTTAATTTGGGTAGATAACTTATCAAATAGGATAACTAAATTTCAGAAAGCTATGTCGCCATTTTGGCGGCAAATTTAATAATAAATGATACCAAGGTTAACCATCAAAGCCTTCAAGGTTAGATTAAGATAAAATTGATTATAACGGATTACTTATTTACCGGTTTAAAATTGACTCTTGACTGTCAAAAAAATAACGGTTAACCATTGATCAATACTTACAGATCACTTCTGTTCTTTTTGTGCCATCTCCAACTCTTTTTGTGCCATCTCCAACAATTCTGGTACGGTCACAAACTGGTAACCCTGCTTTCTCAATTCAGTAATAATTACCGGTAAAGCTCGTATTGTCTTGGAACGATTCCCGCCACCATCGTGGAGTAGTACAATTCCTCCCGGTTTCGCTCTGCGGAGCACATTATAGGTCAACCGACGTTGGTTTACCGAGTAATCCTCTGAGTCAGCTGACCAATTCACGATCACGTAATTTTTTTTTCGGGCGTAAGCCACTAAGCCATTGTTCATGATACCCCCAGGGGGTCTAAACAAAGAGGTCTTAACGTTAATAGTTTTGTAAATCCGTGCTGTGGTGTTATCAATTTCCTTAGCAGCTGCTAAAGTATTATGATAGTAATAACTATGGTTCCAACTATGGTTGCCAAGGGCATGACCATGGTCTACAATTTTTTTAAGCTCTTCTGGATATAGATAAACATTTCTTCCTACCACGAAGAAAGTTGCCTTAACATCATATTTTTTAAGGATGTGTAGCACATCGTTGGTCATCTTAGGCCAAGGGCCATCGTCAAAAGTCAAGGCAATCACTTTCTGTGGAGTTTTAAGCTCAACTTCCTCGATATATTTTCCCCGAAATTGGGGAGGAACATAGTTAATCCGCTTGCCTCTCTCTTGCTCTGCCCATTTAGCAATGCCTTGCTGCAAACCCTTATCTGGCTGCTTAGTTAACGTTTCAACCTTCTTTGAGTCAGTTTGCTGCTGTGGCATTTGCCTAGTGATTAGTGCAGCAATATTTTGGTTAGCCCATCGACTTGTTTTCAAGGTGTAGCCAGCCATACAACTTAGAATAGCAGCAATTATAATCCATGTACTGCGCGACCAGAATAAGCCCTCACGTTTTGCCAAAATTGGTCTCCTTTGCTCCTGCAAAAATACCAGGAAAGTAAATTATCATCTATAACTAACCATCATCTTATATACTGGTGGCTAGCTGTTGCCTAATTGTCTGTTTAATTGTCTGTTTAAGATTAGCGGTCAGCCATCCGGTGACAATTGCTGATAGTAGATATTGACAAGACAATCGGTAACTTCTGCAATACTCATACCATCGGTTTGTACTTCAATAGCATCAGCTGCCTTGCGCAAGGGGGCTACAGCACGGGTGCTGTCCTTCAGGTCGCGCTGTTGAATCTCCTGCTCCAGCTGTTCTAAGCTCACCTCTTGCCCCCGGTTTTTCAGGTCTTGCTGACGGCGACGTGCCCTTTCTTGGACAGAAGCCGTTAAGAATACTTTGACTTCTGCATTGGGAAAGACATGGGTGCCAATGTCACGACCTTCAGCCACTAATCCTCCTTGACGACCCCAGCGCTGCTGTTGTTTGAGTAACTCACGGCGTACTGAACTCAGGGCAGCCACTGTAGACACTTTGGCAGTAACGGACTGTGAGCGAATGACCTGGGTAACTTCTTCTCCATCAACCCACACCTGAATCCCAAACTCTCCCGGTTGATTATTAGTCAGATTAATTGTACACTTACTGACTAATTCTGCGATCGCAAGCTCATCCTCCAAGTCAATACCGGCTTTGAGCACCCGCCATGTCACAGCCCGGTACATGGCACCAGTATCAAGATACATCAATCCTAACTCTTTGGCTACCAAACGGCTAACGGTAGATTTTCCAGCTCCAGCCGGACCATCAATGGCCACAATCGGTTTGCGGTGGGACAGGAGTATATTGTCAATTAAACGAGTTGTACCTAAGTGAACTGCGATCGCTAATAATCCTTGCTCTTCAACCTGTTCGAGGGGAGTGAGAGTAACAGGATGTACTAATTCCACATACTCGACCTGGATATCCTGGGTTCCAGCTAATTCTGACATAACCCTCTCAATCAGATTGATGCGATCGCATAATCCACCTTGAAACGCTTTCTGAGCGCTACGCAACGCTTTATATAGTAATGATGCTTGGGCTTTTTGCTCTGGTGTCAGGTATTGATTGCGAGAACTACAAGCGAGTCCCGACTTTTCCCGCACAATCGGACAAGGAACAATTGTCACTGGTAACTTAAAATCTGCCACCATACACTGGATGATTGCCAACTGTTGGGCATCCTTTTGACCAAAATAGGCTCTGTTTGGTCGTACCAAATTCAACAGCTTGACCACAACAGTTGCCACACCCTGAAAAAAACCAGGACGAGAGACACCACATAGGACAGAAGTCATGGCTTTGGGTGGAACCACTTGAGTCAATTCATCACCCTTGTCCGCAGTGGGCATTGGATTGTCACCATACAACTGATCCACAGTGGGAGCAAAAATTGCATCAACTCCAATCTGTTGGCAAAGTTCTTGATCCTGAGCCAATCCACGGGGGTACTCCTGAAAATCCTCTGTCGGTGCAAACTGAAGAGGATTAACAAAAATACTAACAATCACCAGAGAATTTTCTCGTCTTGCCCGCTCAATTAAGCTTAAGTGACCGCTGTGCAAGGCTCCCATAGTGGTTACTAGACCCACTTCCTTGCCATGACCTTGACGTTCTAAGTAGCAGTGTAATCCAGCAGTTGTTGTAAACAGGTGCATAAGACTCTAGAGTTTAGATCCCTATTGATGTTAGCAACATAGTCCTATATAAATAGAAATCTCCAGGAGTTGCCAAGTAATTCCTGGAGATTTCTATTGGCTAATAACTAATTAATTTAATAAAGAATTTCTATACGCACAGACCCAGTGCCAGACCTTACCAGTCCAATTATTCTGGCAGCTCCTCTGGACAAGTCAATAATCCTACCCCTGACATAAGGTCCACGGTCATTAATCCGCACAATGACAGAGCGACCATTTCTGAGATTAGTCACTTTGACTCTAGTGCCAAACCGCAAAGTACGATGAGCAGCAGTCAGAGCGTATTGATTGAATCTTTCGCCACTAGCAGTGCGCCTGCCATGGAAACCTGAACCATACCAGGAAGCTATCCCCCTTACACTCCATCGCACTCGGCGACGGCTACGCCTTGCAATCGTTGGTACTTTTAGTGGTTGCCATGTCTGTGGTGAAGCAGTGCTTTTTTTGAGAGGAGAAGCTAAGCCGATCAGGATAGCGTTTCCTTGGAGATTAGAATTGGCAGAAGCTCTCTTCTCTTCTGACTTTGGAATCTCCTCAGTCGTAATTAGCTCAGACCCTGGCAAGGTTAAACTAGGAAGAGTTCTAAATTTATCTGGAAACTTAGCAAAATCAAACATCTGAACTTGCTGATTTGAGAGTTTTTCAGCATCTGGAATTGTGGCAGATTTCACCTCTGTCATCAGTGGTAAGTCAGGGTTATCTTTAACAGTATAGTCAAAGCCCTTAGCTGATGAAATATCAGTTGATAAATGATATAGCACTACGCGCTACTGTTAGGACATTCCTAAACTCCGAAACTTACTCATAGCTAACTTTTAGGTGCGACCCGTGGCGAATTTAATTCGCCGAACGCGCCCCGCGTCTCCTACGGAGAACGGAAAGCGCACCTTTGACTTCTGACTTCTAACTTCTGACTTGCGGGTAGCGCTATAAGCCTCACAGCTTAGTTGCTAGAGGCTATCCACTTAAACAATAAGCATTCAGCCTAGGGAGTTAGCTGAATGCTTAGCTTAAGCAGGGACACGGATGATACTAATGCTAATTGTCGTGCCTACCTGCAACAAATTTTTTCTTACCTTTGGTAATGGGGAATTGGGAATTGGGAATTGGATTACAATTAGCCATTAGCCATTACCCATTAGCCATTACCCATTGCGGTTGAAGATTGGAGTTAATATAAAACCTCTAGACGCACAGCAGCAGTGCCGGATCTTTCAAGTCCGATAACTCGGGCTGCGCCCCTGGAAAGGTCAATGAGCCGACTCCTGCTGTGGGGTCCACGGTCATTAATTCGCACAATGACGGAGCGACCATTTCTCATGTTAGTCACCCGCACCCTAGTCCCAAACCGCAAGGTACGATGAGCAGCAGTCAGGGCGTATTGATTAAATCGCTCACCACTGGCAGTGCGTCGGCCATGGAAACCCGGACCATACCAAGAAGCCATACCCCTCATCTGACTTCTTACTCGTCGAGTGGTACTCCTAGCTACTTTCTGTACTCTTCGTGGTTTTGGTGCTGGCGGTAAGTCGGCAATTTCTTTGAGAGGGGGAGCGTAACCGATCAGCCGTCGCAATCGATTAGTAGCTTGTAGAGCATCTTCAGCCAGGTCTTTAGTGGTATCTGGCAGAATTGTATTCTCATCAACTTGGACTAATTCTTCCTCATTGACTTGGATGCTGTAGCTTTTGTAGGAACCATTCCAACGGACAGTGATTGACTCAGCATTGACATTGTTGCGATGAAGTTCATTGATCCGAGCAGCAACCACTTGAGCCCGCTGAATTGAGTCATTTTCTGACCCCTTAGCATCCGATATCGTAGCGTTGCCTGGGGCAACAGAAGACGGAGTTGCTATCTTTTCAACCTCAGTAGCAACTCTGTCTTTGCTAGGGTCAGTATTGATTCCCTGTGAACCTAGGAAAGTCAGAACAGGAATACTGCGGACATACAGTGTAGCTGCCTGACGTCCTGCCAGTTGATAAGCATAAATATTGGTAATGATTTCTGAGGTACTGGCAGTCCTCAGTTGCTCTGGAAACTCAGCCAATTGAAACTCTGGTGTGGGCTGAGCTGGTAGTTTTTTTATTGCTGCAGTTGCGCTAGATGGCAATTCTTGTGCCAGTTGGGTATCAGAATTTCCTTTCACAGTCTGAACAACTGTCTCAGCGGATGAGACAGGAGTTGATGTTGTTGTACCGAGAACTGTTGTTAGGAAAGAAGCGGTGATGCCACCCCAAATTTTTTGATTCATAGGTCTGTTGTCTACGATAATTGGCAGTTTTAGGCATTATGGTGCTGCAAGAAACCCAGCAACATAACTTCAACTTGCCCATTAACTCCTCACAAATTGGTTATTAGTGATTTAACTAAAAACCTGAAACAGAATACCATGAAGTTTCTGATGGTGGAATCCCCATTTTATGAAGCTGTTACTAATAACTTGTCAAAATCGACTGTTGTAGATTGACCACAAACTAAGTTATATTAGTGGTTAGAGCTTTTGTGAAGTTTTTGTGAAGTAACGCCAATAATAGTTAATTCTTATCAATCCCATCAAGATCTGCGAAATAACTAATGAATCAACCTCAACAAATTTCCTCTATAAAGTAAACTTGAATACAGACTAGGTGCAACCAATTCTGGTAAGAAAGGGCGCTGACCACGGCGCTGACCACGGCGCTGACCACTACCTTCATCAAAACACTACTGATCTGACCCTATTTGCCCCCTAGGTCTTGATCGACACTACCCTGTAAGATCAGGTCAGGATAATTACCCTTAATAAAAATCTCCCTATCTCCCCATCTCCCCACACCTCCGTTTCTCCCCATCTTCCCCACCCTCTCCTTAATTATGGGTATTCAACCAGACTTGATATAAAATACATCCTGCATTTCTAGCTCAAAAGCATTTTTGTTTTCCCATGGATTATCGAGACGCTGGTGTTGATATTGAGGCAGGTCGAGGATTTATTAACCAAATCCGTAGCCTGGTAAAAAGTACCCACCGTTCGGAAGTATTAGGTGGACTAGGTGGTTTTAGTGGTTGCTTTCAGCTGCCAGTTGGATATACTGAGCCAGTGCTGGTATCTGGAACTGATGGAGTTGGTACTAAACTCAAATTGGCTCAAGACCTCAACCGCCATGACACTGTTGGCATTGATTTGGTAGCGATGTGCGTCAACGATGTCTTGACTGTTGGTGCGGAACCCCTGTTTTTCTTGGATTATTTAGCCACTGGCAAGCTCAACCAACAACAACTGACTCAGGTTGTTGCCGGTATTGCCCAAGGTTGTCGTCTGGCTGGGTGTGCTTTACTAGGAGGGGAAACCGCAGAAATGCCTGGTTTCTACGAACTCGCTGAGTATGACCTAGCAGGATTTTGTGTAGGAATTGTGGAAAAGAGCCGCATGCTTGACGGTTCCCAAGTCCAAATTGGAGATGTGGTAATTGGTTTGGCCAGTCAGGGCGTCCACAGCAATGGTTTTAGTCTGATCCGGAAAATTGTTCAGGATTCCCCAGACAACGCTCTTTCCTGGGACATAACTCCGGAATTTTTAGCTGGTAAAAGCTTAGGGGAGGAATTGTTGACACCAACTCAGATTTACGTCAAACCGGTGCTTGATGCTCGTAGGGCTGGTATCGAGATTCACGGTATGGCTCACATTACTGGCGGCGGTATCCCAGAAAACCTCCCTCGTTGCCTGGGTGCTGGACAATCCGTCCAGATTTATCCCAACAGCTGGGTGATTCCACCAATTTTTAAGTGGCTAGCCCAAACAGGTCAGGTTAGTCCTCAGGCAATGTTTGATACCTATAATATGGGGATTGGTTTTGTGCTGATTGTTCCTCAACAGCAGGTTGAGCAAACCCTAACATCGTTTAATTCACAGCAGGTAAATGCATGTAAAATTGGTGAAGTAATCCCAGGGGATGGTGGTGTTGTTGGTCTAGTGACATACTCCCGACGCTCATGAGTCACGCATAGAGCGCGGGCTTCTCAGGGACTCCTGCTATTGCATCGGACGCTACCTGAGCTTTATTGACGGAATGCCCTACCGCCAAATACTTGATATTGATTGCTGCATTGTGGTCACGGTCAATCGTCAGCCCGCATTCAGAACAGTTATGAAGCCTGTCTGAGAGCGTTTTTGGGACTTTTGCACCACATTCAGAGCAGTTTTGAGAAGTGCCGTTTGGATTCACCGCAATTGCCAACAATCCGGCTCTTTCAGCCTTGATTGAGAGAATTTGCAGGAATTGACCCCATCCAGCATCCGTAACAGATTTTGCCAGCCTAGATTTGGCTAGACCTTTGATGTTCAGCTTTTCATGTGCTAAATTCTTGCCTTGAGATAAAAGCTTTTTGGCGGTTTTGTAGTGAAAGTCTTTGCGCTGATTTGAAACTTTCAAGTGAGCTTTAGCGACTCGCTTAATAGCTTTCTTTCGACGGTTGGAACCTTTCTTCTTACGAGAAAGTGAGCGCTGCAACCGTTTCAGGCATCTCTCTGCTTTGCGATAGTGTTGAGGAATTGGCTCGTATGCCCCCGAATCATCTACCAGAAACTCTTTCAATCCCATATCAATCCCAATGGTATTATCGAGACTTGGAGCATCAGGAGTAAGAACGGGAACCGACGAATCTTGTAACGACAACGTGATGTAATACCCATCCGCTTTCTTGGTAATAGTTGCTGTTTTCACTTTGAAGCCATCTGGCAACGGACGATGCAGAATCATTTTCAACTTGCCAATCTTTGGTAGCTGGATCAATCGCCCGTCAATATGTTCTGGCTTAATGGGATCTGGAAACGCAATTGAACGATAACGCCCAACTCCTTTGAACCGGGGCTTACCGCTTCGCTTGCCGTTGCAATCCCCTTGGAGCCATCGATCAAACGTCTTTTTTACTCGTGCAATCACATCTTGCAGAGTATGTGACGGCAGATCCTTGTATTCGGGGAACAGCTTTTTCGAGTTGACCAGATCCCGTTTCTGAGCATAGAAATCAGGACGGTCTTTCAATTCTGGGAGATGACATACCAATGGACAGGCATTAATATCGCAGCGATTTTGCTCCCACCAATTAAACCGCTCTGCCAGCCGATAGTTGTATTGCCGACGGCAAATGTCAAGCCATTGGTCAATGGTGACTTGCTGTTGTCGAGTCAATCTTAATCGGTACTGGTAGGCGGTTCGCATAGGAAAAAATATTGTCGTGATACTATTGTAGTGCATATTTCCATACACTGCAATCATGACCAGTAAAGAAACAATCCAGATTCGACTCCCTAAAACCGAAAAAGATCGACTGGATTCCTATTGTCGAAAAACCGAAAGATCCATCACGGATGTTCTGCGGGAATTTATTCGTTCATTGCCTGAGTGAGTTGCTCGTCTCGTCGGTGTGGGTCGCACTCGCCTCAGTTCCTTCGGCATTGATTGACCCACCCTCCTCATCTCGCTCGCATTCTTCCCGACGCTCACCCTTCGGGTAGAGCGCGGGGCTGCTGCTGCTTTAGCTCATCCCGTGATCCGATCAGGCTTCTGGGTGGGCAGTCTCTCAATCATTAGACTTCGCGGCAGTTGTCAGGGAATAGGGAATAGGGAATAGGGAATAGGGAATAGGTCTCAAAATTGACTTAGAAGCTATCCAAAATGATTGCTTAGTTATTTTTGCAAGAGGTCTATTCTCTCAATCAGAAACTCAAAAGGGTGGCTCAGTTATTGAGGGTTCTGCCTTCAGGATTGCTATTCCCAAATCTGTAGTGGAGAGCGATCGCGCTTCAAACAATGCCATCATGTCACGAGGCTTGGGATTACCCCGAGATGCTCCTGCTAGACCTCTGGCAATAACTAAACCACAATAGCCCTGATTTTCACAACCCTCCTCCCACTGCTCGCGGGCAGCAGCATGGTTGGTATCGGTTTCAGAAAACTCTCCTAACAAATAAAGACTGCTGTTTTCTGTTTGGATAATGCCAAGGTCGTAGCGTGTGCCCTCAAAGGGGTCTTCCCCTGAATTAAAGCAAATCCCTTTGATTCCACCAGCAGTCTGGATCTGTTCTATCAACACTTGTGCCTTTGGTCGGGTGGTTTGAATCAAAATAACTGGCATGCCTTCCCCGATTGCTTTAATATTCTGAGACTGATAGGATTTGACACCAGAGCGAATAGATTCTATTGCTTCCCAAGACATCATGCCCAGCTTGAGGAAAGCATCCTTTGGCACAAGGTCATCCCGTAAGGGTATGGTCATCGACCCTGAATCGAAATCATCTTCCTCGGACTCAATTGCCATCTCTAACAACTCATCCGCTAGGTCAGGATGGGTGTTAACTTTAACGTTAACAGTAGATTTTGCTTCTAGGGGTACCGGGATGCGGTAACGCTTACCAATCTTGGGTAAGTTTTCGTCATCTAATTGCTCATGGTAATCGTGAACAAATCGCTGAATGGCTTCTAGGGCAACATAAATGGCGATCGCTTCTTCTTCATAAATATAAGGTCGCATTCCTTCCAAGGGATGGACTGTACCAAAGCCAGGTACAATCTCTGATACTGGCAAATCAGCTAAATCAATATCATCCTCTTCATCCTCATCTTCGGTATCATCCCCAAACCGCCCGAAGGTTAAAAACAAGCAATCTTGCCCTAAGAAAGCTTGTTCCATCTTGTCCCACGAGTCATCTGCCAGCACTGATGATCGGAACCGTTTCAGGGAATCCCAGGACCGATATAGTAGTACCCCGTACTCCATACCCAGCATACCCATTACTGAGACGTATAGAGTTTCCAAATCCCAGCGATTTAATTCAATCGAGATAATCTGATGATCAGCCACTACTTCCCAAGCAGCTTCATGCCAAATTTCATAGGCTTTTTCTATAAGTAGGTCGGCATACTTAGGTGGTAGCTGGGGTTGTCGAGTAGCCGCCATTTCCTCAAATCCCCGAAACAGTTCGTCAATCAAGGGTAAATTGGGTACATAATCAATTCCAATGTCTAACCCTTGAAGGACACCTCGCAAAAAAAACTGAATTTCTCGGTTACGAACAACAATCTTTGAGGGTCGTGCTGGTCTGGCGGGGCTTTGGGGATGTTCCATGGCTTGCATAAGGGCACGAACAATCGCTTCTGGTCCCATTGTTGGTGATACTAAATCCATTGCCCTGACAATGCCTTCTGAGCCATCCACCCAAAGAATGCAATCATTATGACCCTCACCATCCGGCTGATGATTGTTACCAATAACTGACAGGGGACGGCGGTCTCCCTCCCACACACTGGAAGTCTGTTGTAATTTATTGAGCCGACGACGAGTATTGCGATTCAAAGCAGACATAGAATAGTTTGGGTTGATTGCCTAAGTACCGACCATGAATAGCCAGTTGCTGGTGGATACTCCTATCTTACCGGGGTATAGTTGCACAAGCCCCCCTGATCCGAAGTTGCGTTTCACAGATTACATACATGGATTTGGGACACCACCAGACACCACCAGAAACTACCAGATCGAGATTAATAGTACTAGGTATGAATACAACTTTCGAGCAACACGTTCAGGAAACCCTTATGGTTAGTTGATTCCAGCTAATGGTGTTTCTCGTAACCAACAGGCAGCAATCACCGTTTTTGACACTCCTGCCTAACCCCCCTTCCCATGGCCTGGCTTTCTTCAATTCAGCTGGAGGAAAGCCTATACAGAAAATCCTGATCTAGAAAATCCTGATTGTTTTGTTTACCTATATCCCCAGCTCCCCAGCACGAGAATACTAGTTGACAAAACTTTCTGACATGGATGTACGCTCTAAGGCAACTCCACAGAGGTCGGTTTAGCAATGTGCGGCAATCCCCACCCCAACTTTTCTCGCAAAACCCTGAAAAACTCTGGTGCTTGCAAACGGATAAATCGAGCGGAGTAAGGCGATCGCTTAACTTTTATTTTATCTTCTGGTATGACGTAGCAACCACCATTGCCATCAACTACCATCACCATCGAATTGGGAGTAGCGGGAAAAATGGTTAATTGCTCTGTGTCGGCAAAGACTAATGCCCGAGATGCCAAAGAATGGGGACAGATGGGCAACAGTTGCAACACCGGCACCTCAGGAGTTAATACTGGTCCTCCAGCACTTAGAGAATAGGCAGTAGAGCCAGTGGGTGTTGAGACGATTATACCATCAGCTGCAATATCCACTGGTGCGTGATGTCCTATTTGTACCTCAAAATGGCACATACTCGTCAAAGGTTCCCGGTGCAATACCATTTCATTTAAACAAAGTGCCTCCCACCAAATCGTCTCATCTCGCAGGATCTGCACAGAAAGCATGGACCGTTCTTCTATAGCATACTCTTCTGCCATTACCTGCTCCAAGACAGAAGGCAACTGATTGACATAGGTCTCTGTTAAGAAACCCATGTGACCTGTATTCACCGTTAGCACAGGGATCCCTTGGGGAGCCAATTGGCGAAAAGCCGCTAGTACTGTACCATCTCCCCCCAATACAATTGCGAAAGCCATCTGGTCATCAAAACCAGGGGGGGCTAGTTTGTCCATTGGTGTATGACACACTGGTGATTGAGGACTCGAATAACCCAGAATTCCCCCAACCCCTGTCGCCATACACACTTCCCAACCCGCAGTCCTCAATTGGTTGTGCAACTCTTCAGCAACGCTACAAGCCATTGGTTTAAGGTCGTTGTAGATAATGCCTGCTTTTGGTATACTCACCAGTCCCCGTCTTGAACTACTTGGATTAAATTATCTGAAACATCATGGACAATTGTGATTTAATCAGCTACTGTCTTGATGCAGTCGCGCTATGGGAACCGGCTGTGTGCTCAGGCTGGCATCCGCACCTTGGAAGCCCCGTCGAGAAGCACTTTTGCTGCACTGGCTCCCCAAAACCTCCCGCTTATCGATTTTCCAGGAAATATCTAGGATTTAGATTTAAAAGGAGTCCTCTTCTTAGACTTCTTTTTAGCTTTCTCGTAATCGATTTCTTTGAGCTTATTCATAATCCGGTTAAAGTATTCTTGTAGATATTCTTCCAAAGTTGTGGTTTCCTTAGGGTCTAGGCCAAAGACCTCGTATACCTTATCCATCGGTGCATCCAGCGGTTTCCCGCTCACTAGCACCTCAGTGAAGGCAAGCCGATCTGCCACATTCCAGCCCCACTGAAAAAATCTCACGAATCGCCGCATACCCCGCAAAAAATTTATTGGGAGTCGGGCTATTTTAGCATCTTTACCGGACAACCGCTCACACAGGTTAATGATTTCGTAGGTACTATAGGCTCTGGTTCCCACAACCGGGAATGTCTGATTTACTGTTTCTGGAACTTCCAGAGCACGAATGCCAAACTTAGCAATATCCTGGGTGTTCATATAGGCGATGGGAGAGGTTTCTCCTGTAATCCAAACCGCCTGTCCATCCAAAATGGGGATCGCATACTGACCAATTAAGCCTTGCATAAAGCCACTTGGTTTCAAGATTGTGTGTGGCAATCCTGATTCTGCCAGAAATAGTTCTGTACAGTGCTTTATTTCCATCAGTGGGACATGAGCAAAATTCTCACTTCCCAGAATTGAGAAAAAGACATATCTTTCTATACCAGCAGCCACAGACGCTTGAATGAGGGCAACTTTCCCTTCCCAGTCTACCTGTCTGATGGTCAGAGAATCTGTTGGTCTCGATGTTGCCGCATCAATGACAGCTGTGATCCCTTCCAGGGCTTTTGGTAGGGTTTCTGGAACACACAGGTCTCCTTGTACTAGTTCTGCTCCCCATTCTTTAAGGAAAGAAGCTTTTCGTGGACTGCGTACAAGACAGCGTACCTGATGATCCTCGTCTAGTGCACGACGAACCACCTGTCTTCCTAAGGTGCCAGTTGCACCGACGACCAACAAGTTCATTATAGTAATTTTAGTAAGGAATCTTAAACTTTCTATAAGATTCTATCAGAAATTTTGTCGATCTCTCATTTTTCTGGTATTCAATAGGCAACGCCATCAGGTGAGGGGTGTGGGAGAATGGGTTTAGGCTAAGACAGCATAAGTGATTGGTTTAAAAGAAAACTGTGCCAGAATTCTTGACCAAACCCCACAGCCGTTACCCCATAACCCATTCACTAGAAACTATTCTGACACTCCCTGGATTTTGAGTAGCAAGAAGCCTAAGCCCAAACCCACAAGAATCAGGGTGAAGGACAAAAACGCTGCATTGAAAATTTCTGTACCCATTAGTTTTATGATCTCCTATGTACTTTTGTTACAAGGTATCATGACTAGGGTGCGAGAATATAGCAATCCTATGGAAATCCTGAGCAAGAGTATTCCAGCAAAGGGGTTAGGGTACTGGAGTGTTTACGAATTATGTCAGACTTGTCAACAAACCATCAGAACATGTCTTTGACAGGAAAACTTAACTCACCACCAAGGCGTCCTAGGTTAGCGGTGACCTTGGGAGATCCGGCAGGCATTGGACCAGAAGTTGTCCTCAAGGCATTGGCAGATTCCCAAGTCACTAGGAATTGTGAGATAACCGTGATTGGCAGTCGGTACCTCTTGAATGGGGCTTACACCCAGCTAAGTCAGCAGGGGATTGAAGATGTAGCTACTTTAGCTTCCCCAGAGACATTATCAATCCTTGACATTGAGTTGGATTACGGACAAAGGCCTCAAATAACCCCAGGTGTTGGTAATGCTGCTAGTGGTGCTCTTAGTTTTATGTATCTGGAAAATGCGATCGCACTCACCCAACGTGGTGAGTTTGATGGTATTGTGACCGCACCCATTGCCAAGTCTCTCTGGAAAGCCGCAGGACATGATTATCCTGGTCAAACTGAAGTGCTAGCCCACTACTCTGGTGTCAAACAATTTGGGATGCTCTTCGTAGCGCGATCGCCCCATAGTGGTTGGGTGCTACGTACACTTTTAGCTACCACACATATTCCTTTAAGTCAAGTCCCAAATACCTTAACGCCACTATTGATGGGGAGTAAACTAGACTTACTGATCGCCTGTTTGGCTAGTGATTTTGGCATCAACAAACCTCGAATCGCGATTTCTGGGTTAAATCCTCATAGTGGTGAGCAGGGTCAGCTAGGTTGTGAAGAACAAGATTGGCTGATTCCCTGGCTAGAGCAAGAGCGCCAGCAACGCTCGACTATCCAATTAGATGGACCAATACCTCCTGACACTCTTTGGGTAAAACCTGGTCAGGCTTGGTACGGCAACCACCAGCAGTACGCTGATAATGCTCATGATGCTTATTTGGCACTCTATCATGACCAGGGCTTAATTCCTGTCAAACTCATGGCATTTGACAGAGCGATCAATACTACCATCGGTTTACCCTTTGTGCGTACTTCTCCTGATCATGGCACAGCGTTTGATATTGCCGGTCTTGGCATTGCTAACGCTACTAGCATGAAGGCTGCAATTAGCCTAGCTACTGAACTGGTGAACCAGAGGTTGAGTAACCCTTTAGCTATCAGTGCTTAGAACAAACTTTTAGTCAACCTTTACTCTCTTAGTGGAACCGCCAACTGGACTTTTTGAGTATTGCGAGTAGTTGGGGATTGAGGAAACACATTAAGTTCTTCCTGCTGGATGGTATCCCCAAAAACTATGTCTACATTGTCACTTGAACCAACCTTGAACTTAGGCTGTAAATTGTTACCTAAGCCTTCCTTTTCCTCCAGCTCTAGTGATGTTGGGAAAAAGGTGCCATAATCGTCTGAGACCGTGCGACCATTAACTTGGCGGAGGGTGTCACCAGACAGGGTTACTGAACCGCTTGGCTCACTAGACTGCGCTCCTGACTGAGCATAGGCAAGAGGTACCAATCCCACAACTATCCAGCCGATTCCTACTATAACTAGTGTTTTACGGATCATCAGCTTTCTCCTGGTTTTTTTATTTACGTTATTTTATTTATTTATTTATTTTTATTTTAGTAGTCATGACATTAATCTGGCATCCTAATACATCCTTATAAAAAAAAATAAGCGGTAGTAATTTTAACTATAGTTATTAACTATACTTGGCACAAGTATAACTTAAGCTTTTAACTGGCGCTATCAGTCAAGGCACTACTTGAAAAGCTACCCTTGCCAGCTATAAGCTCGTAAGCATTCAGCTATCAACTAATGCGCTACATCACAGCGTCGAAGCCTGTGCCACGCAAGCTACTTGAGGTGCTATCAGCTTATGGGCTATCAGCTTATGGGCTATCGACAAGCTAAGGGAACAGCTTTTGAATAAGCGATGCAGCGCCGACCTGCGGGGGTTTCCCCCACTCGCGCTTTGCATCAAGAAAACAGGTAAGCATTCGTTTAATGTCTGTTACGGAAAGCTGTTCCCGTAGCGTGAGCCTTGGCCTATGGCCACGCACTAGCGTTTGGCTGACGGCTAACGGCTGACTGCTGAATGCTTAAATAAGCTCCAGAGCCTCAGAGGCTGACTGCTAAAAGCTCACCGTCAACAATATCACTTACTTTATGACCATCATTCGTGTACCAAAGTCCTGGGAACTGCCAGAGCAACAAGTCACCTCAGAAACGGCTTATTCTAACCGACGTCGCTTTCTCAAAAATTTAGTTGGTGCCAGCCTAGGCACTGGAATGCTCTCAATTCTTGGTTGTCAAGCTTCCTCTTCTGCCTCAGACAAAGCTCTTTCGGAAACCCTAAATCAACCTAAGTTAAAATCCTTAGCAACCAATCCAGCTTTTGCCAGTGTTGACAGACCCATCACTGATCAGGATCTTGCTGGACAGTACAACAATTTTTATGAATTTGGCGGCAGTAAATCGATCTGGCAAGCAGCCCAAAATTTACCAACCAAAGACTGGAAGCTAGAGGTGACGGGATTAGTCAAAAATCCCCAAACCTATGACCTAGATGATCTGCAAACTAAATTTCCCATCGAAGAGCGGATCTATCGCTTCCGCTGTGTAGAGGCGTGGTCAATGGTGCTACCCTGGATCGGATTTCCCATGAAAGCGCTGATCAAAGCAGTAGAACCTACTTCAGAGGCTAAATTTGTGCGATTTACCTCCTATTATGACCGCAAAATTACTATTGGTCCAGGCATACACCTTGGTTCCTTACCTTGGCCTTATACCGAAAGTTTACGTGTTGAGGAAATGGCTAACGAACTAGCATTTTTTGCTATTGGTATTTATGGTCATCTATTACCCAAGCAGCATGGTGCTCCTATTCGCATGGTAGTGCCCTGGAAATATGGTTTTAAAGGAGCAAAATCCATAGTCAAAGTCGAGTTTTTAGCTAACCAGCCAGCTACCTACTGGAATACCATCAATTCCTATGAATATGACTTTGAGGCAAATGTTAACCCCAATAAGCCTCACCCCAGATGGTCACAAGCTACAGAAAAATTCATCAGTAGCGGTCCTAACTTATCCTGGGAAAAACGACCCACCCTACTTTACAACGGTTATGGGGAATATGTAGGTGGTCTGTATGGTTGAAGGTTATTTGGTTGTTCGCCTTTGGCGTTAGGTGTAGGGTAGGTTGAAGGTTGAAGGTTGAAGGTTGAAGGTTGAAGGTTTAAAAATGAAGGTTGAAGGTTGAAGGTTGAAGGTTGAAGGTTGATCGCCCTTGGCCTTCCCTTCGGGTAGGTTTTTTAGTTACTGTCGGCCTTTACGCTTTCGTAACCTGAATCACCTGTAAACTACCACCTGCGTACAAGGAGCGATCGCATACCTTAAACCCCACTTCCTCAAGCCCTTTGACCAAGTCAGTCTCCAGTAATTGCCAAGCTGTTTGGGTTTCAAACAACCACATAAATACCGCTAACCCTGGCCAAAACAAAACATTAGTTGGCTTGTGCAAATCCACTAGGGTAAATACTCCTCCTGGTTTAAGCACCCGGTAAACTTCCTGAATAATCTGCTGCAACACCTCAGGGGTCATTTCATGGAGTGCGGCGCTGGTGTGAACTATATCAAATTGAGCATCTGGAAATGGCATCTGTTCAGCCAAACCCTCTACATAGTTGGCCTGGGGAACATTCCGCCGCGCTCGCTCTAGGGATAGTGGCGAAATATCTAAACCTGTGACATGCTCAGACAATTCCACCAAGAACTGGGTTGCCTGACCACTGCCGCAACAGAGATCTAGCACCTTGGTTCCTGAATGAATTGTTAAGCCCTGTAACGGTAGCTGGCGGAATCGTCTCTCTCCACCCACGCTCAAAGCCGCGATCCGGGAAATACTATCATACAGCCATTGGTACTGATAACTCCAAGCTCTAAGAACTGTTGCCACTACTCACTCCTTCGTAAAGATCTGTGTTTCTTGTTGCAAATTTAAGTTAAAAAATATATTGTTAAAATCAGTAACAAATATGAAAGTTATGGGAAGCTGTGTTAACTATGGGTCGTGTTGGGGTATTATTGCTTAATCTAGGTGGGCCAGATCAGTTAAAGGATGTTCGTCCCTTTCTATTCAACCTGTTTTCTGACCCGGAAATCATTCGCCTGCCTTTTCCGTGGCTGCAAAAACCCCTGGCTTGGCTAATCTCGACTAAGCGTGCTAAGATATCCCAGGAGAACTACAAGCAAATTGGCGGTGGTTCCCCTCTACGGAAGATTACAGACGCCCAGGCTCAAGCCCTCCAGGAACATTTGCAAACGAAAGGGCAAGAGGTCAGTGTCTATGTGGGAATGCGTTACTGGCATCCTTTCACTGAAGAAGCGATCGCAACCATCAAAGCGGATGGCATCGAACGCTTAGTTATTCTACCGCTTTATCCCCAATTTTCTATCAGCACCAGTGGTTCTAGCTTCCGTCTGCTAGAAAATCTGTGGACAGAAGACCCAGACCTGAGCAAGATTGAACACACAGTCATTCCCTCCTGGTACCAGCAGCCACAATACCTCCAAGCCATGGCTGATTTAATTGCTCAGGAACTCGATAAGTTTTCTAATCCTGATCAAGTTCATATCTTCTTTAGTGCTCACGGTGTCCCGATCAGCTATGTCACAGAAGCTGGAGACCCCTATCAGCAGGAAATTGAGGATTGCACTGCCTTAATTATGAAAACCCTCAACCGCCCCAATCCCCATACTCTGGCCTATCAAAGTCGGGTTGGTCCGGTAGAATGGCTCCAACCCTACACCGAAGATGCCTTGCAAGAACTCGGAGCTAAGAATACTCAAGATTTGCTGGTAGTCCCGATTAGTTTTGTCTCGGAACATATCGAAACCCTGCAAGAAATTGACATTGAGTATCGAGAAATAGCAGAAGAATCAGGGATTAAGCAGTTTGAGCGGGTACCAGCCCTCAATACCCATCCCCTGTTTATTGAGTCTTTGACAACTTTGGTAGTTGACGCTCTCGAATCACCCAGCCGTGAACTCTCTGAGGTAATTCGTCCCCCAGAGACAGTCAAAATTTACCCTCCAGAGCGCTGGGAGTGGGGCATGACTACAGCAGCAGAAGTTTGGAATGGTCGTCTGGCTATGATTGGGTTTATTGCTTTACTGTTGGAGTTGATTAGTGGTACTGGACCGCTACATTTTGCTGGGTTGTTGTAAATTTCTTCAGGTTACAACAGAAACGGGCAAGTCTAGATCTATCAGATCTAATTGGGAGGGGGGGCAAGTAATCGTCCCCCTCGACTGCTCCCAAATATCACCCACTATCTACCAAATCTACTAACCCATCTACCAACCCATTGTTCCTGGTTCTCCCTTGAAAGGTCCAACAATATCACTGGTGATCCAGCCACCATAAAGATTGCCAGCTTGGGGTATAACTAACTCATCATCCACATAGCAAGCATCCATTGGACGAGGATAAAAACCGTAGTAGTCTCTAATTTCAGTAAAATGAGGGGTTGGCTTAAAATAACGCCAAGCTGCATTAGCTACTTGTTTGTCACCCACAACAACATTGTAATATAAACACTTACCTTTCCACTCGCACCAGGTTTGACGTGGTGTTTCAATTAGATATTCCAACTTAATGTCTTCAGCGGGAATGTAGTATATGGGGGGATGGCTTGTTTCCAGCACTCGTTTAGCTCGTCTGGTCTCAGCTAGAACGATATCATTGAAAATGATTCGGATATGCTTAGTTGTATCTTCCCAAATGGCAGGGCGAGGATAATCCCAAACAGATTCTTGACCTGGACTGGGAGGGATAGGAGTTGGTCTTGGTTTCATGTCCTCAGTTATATTAGACGATATACAACTTCATGGTGTGGAATAAGAGTGAGTAGTATTTTGGTGAAAGTCTTCATTCCGCAGTATTGTCCAAAAATTCATTGTACACATTAGGTGCAAATACCACTCTTGTCAAAAGATATGCACCTGGGCTTGTATAATCATTATTTTTAAATAAAAAAACATTGTCTCCGTAATTCTTTAATATCGAACTTAAAACAAGTAATCTACTTTGAATACATTCTTTTAGTTTATTTTGCAGTGTTGTAAAAAATCTTTTGTTAAGTAAGATGGTGGACAACCAAAAAATACAGTAGTTTCATTTTTTGTTATATTTAACACTTTTTTGTCAGTTTGTAAGAAATCGCCTATTATTGCTGTGGTTTGGCTAGGGTTTGGTCAAAGTAAAGGAAACTAAAATCAATACTTGTGTACCACTACAGGTGATTCTAGGAACCCTATACATAATTTGGATCTGAAGAAATTCCCTTTTGATTCGTATACAAGTAAGAATCTAGCCCCTTCTCTACAATAAACTCCACTCCTGGAAAGTCGTAACTCATCACTACATTAATTCTTTCTTGTTCACCTTCTAACGCTTTCACGCTATGAAGACATTTGTCTCCTTGCATAATCACTATCATCCCTTGACGAGGTTTGATAAATACTTTTTTACCAAAAAAATATCGAATTAACTTAAGCTTTACTACAGCATCCAAGCACTTTTGTATAAAGGTGAATTGTTGGTTTTTCCTGCCAAACCTAAGCCTATAGTTAGGATACATTTCTAGTTCCCCACCTTCTACTGAATTTAAATATAGTAAGGCGGTAACAGCATTTCTGTCATAGTGCCATCGATACTCTCCACCTGGTTTAATGATGTTAATGTTAACTGCTGGTAATTTGTTACTAAGAGGAAATAGAACCTGACTACTGACTTTGTTCACTAATAGATTGACATTCTCGTATAACTGCCATACTTCAGGTAAGTATTTCTCAATTTGTTGCCCATTAATTACAAAATATCGAAGATCTCTTTCTTTAAAAGGTCGATAAACTTCAGTTACTTCATATTTTTTTTGTCGATAATTAGCGATTGTTTTTAAAAGGGTTTCACATTCCCTAATTGTCAAAAAATTATCAATTATTAAATAACCTAATCTTTTTAAATCTGAGATATTTTTTATTTGAATATCAGTGTTTTTCATAATCATTAATGTTGATTTATGTATAAAAAATTTGTAGTCTTAAATAAATTTGGATATTCCGTACTTGTTATGTTAATTAAACTCTTTGGGAAAGGAAGCATTTAGCAGTGGAAAGAGCCTGTATTCAAAAAAAAAAATTAGTGATGATTTCATTATATCATATTTGGCCATAAAATTTGGCCATCAAGTTAACTTAGCTTTCATTGATCATACTCTTGCTTATTTGTCAAACTAATTTAGATGGGTTTGCCCTGCCCTCAGGCAAAATCGACAAAGTATAGCTCTTACTTTGGACAGCGAACCCAAAGTAAGAGCTATTCAAAACTGGTAAAAATTATGGTACTCTTAACCGGTGCTAATCCGAACATGGGTTAAGCAGTATAAATGTACTGTTTTTAGAAAACTGTTTTTGGAAAACTAAAATTAAAAGAGTATTATGTCAACAACTTTTCAAGAGACCACAAAGAATCTGAGATTCAGTGAGGATCGCCTAGGAATTAACTATCTCGGGAGTGCCAACCTGCCTACTGCAACAGATGATGGCAAAGATATCATTCGAGGATTAACCCAAACGCCGAAATGTTTGCAACCTCGTTACTTTTACGATCAAAAAGGCTCCCAATTATTTGAGGAAATCTGCGAGTTACCGGAATATTATCCCACCCGCACAGAGGCAGAAATTTTACAACAGTATGCTGTAGAAGTAGCCCAATTGACGGGAGCTTGCGAATTGGTGGAGCTGGGTAGTGGCAGCTCTACCAAGACTCGCTTGTTGTTGGATGCCTATGAAAACCAGGGATATCCTTTGCGCTATGTTCCTATTGATGTCAGTGGGGAGATTCTTGAAGAGAGTGCCAAGCAGCTGTTGCTGGATTATCCCAAGTTAAAGGTTCAGGGTCAGGTCGGAACCTATGAACACGCCCTGAGCCAATTAACTCCAACACCATTACCTAGTCGGATGGTTTTCTTTTTGGGTAGTAGCTTGGGGAATTTTGCTCCTGAACAGTGCGATCGCTTTTTTGAGCAAATGACAGCTTTACTAGCACCAGGAGATTACTTTTTGCTGGGCATTGACTTACAAAAACCCAAGGAGATTCTGGAAGCTGCCTATAACGATAGTCAGGGGGTGACTGCGGCATTTAACCTTAATATGCTGGCACATCTGAACTGGCGTTTTCAAGGAAATTTTGACATCGTTCGCTTTACCCATCAGGCGATTTATAATCAATCGGAACATCAGATTGAGATGTATTTACATTGCCAGAAAACCCATGTTGTGCGCTTAGCCAGCCTGGATTTAACGGTTGAGTTTCAAGCAGGAGAAAGCATGCTTACAGAAATTTCTCGCAAATTCAATGTGGAGCAGATGGAGCACTATCTAAACGATCGGGGACTAAAAACAGTTCAGGCTTGGACTGATACCAAGGAATGGTTTGGTTTACTCCTGTGTCAGATACAGCCTGTGTAATCGACGTGTAAGCTATCAGCTTTCAGCTATCAGCTATCAGGTCTCAGCTATCAGCTATTAGCTTTCAGCTTTCAGCTTTCAGCTTTCAGCTATCAGCTATCAGCTTTCAGGCAAAGGCCTGTGGCCAAGCTACACCGAACAGTTTTTGAATAAAATAAGCCGACCGCTGACTGCTGACTGCTGACTGCTGACCGCTGACCGCTGACCACTGACTGCTGACCGCTGACTGCTGACTGCTGAAAGCTGAATATAGACACCCCTAAGTTGAAGAATAGTATTTGGAACTCAAAGGATGGATACTCTCGAATCTACTCAATTCCCTCGCCTTGACACCTGCAATAGCGAAACTATTATCAATTACTTTAAGAATTCATGGGAACTCGAAGATGTTCTGATGAAAAGTCTGGTTGGGGAAGAAACATTCTATATCAGTCCCGACCCCTTAAGAAACCGTCTGATTTTCTATTTGGGTCACTCTGCTGTCTTCTACATCAATAAATTCCTTGGGGTTGGGTTATTGGATAAACCCATTAATCCTAACTATGAAATCCTGTTTGAGATTGGTGTAGACCCGGAAACTCCTGAAGAACTCGATCAAGCAACCAAAGATATCCACTGGCCGAAAGTGGAAGAGGTTTGGCGGTATCGAGATCAAGTGTATGGGGTGGTTATAGAAACTATCGAAAAGACTCCTCTGAATCTGCCAATTCATCAAAATCATCCTCTTTGGGCGCTGATGATGGGAATTGAACACAGTCGCATCCACTTTGAAACCTCTTCGATGCTGATCCGACAACTGCCTGTAGAGCGGCTTGAACGTCCTGACAGCTGGAATTATGCTGTTTCTAATGGCAAGGTTTCCAAGAATGAAATGCTCAAAGTTTCTGGGGGTTCGGTAGCACTTGGTAAACCAGAGGATTATCCTATCTATGGCTGGGATAGTGAATATGGCAATCGTTCGGTAGAGGTTAAACCGTTTTTAGCCAGTCAGTATCTGATTACCAACGGAGAATTTCTGGAGTTTGTCAATGATAATGGCTACGATAATCCAGATTACTGGGATAAAGAATCCTGGACGTGGAAGACAACCTATAATATTAAGCACCCTAAATTCTGGATAGCTAGCAATGGTGGCGAAAACTGTGGCTACAAGTATCGAGCGCTGTTTGACGAGATTGACCTACCTCTCGATTGGCCCGTTGAAGTTAATCACCATGAAGCCATGGCTTACTGTCGATGGAAGGGTAAAGGGATTCGTTTGATGAGTGAAGCGGAATGGAATCTTGCTACTGCTGGCGGACGTGAAAGTAGCACAAATTTCCAGCAAGACCCCTTTGCGATCGAGGATTACAATCTAAATCTCAAGTTTGGCTCACCTAGCCCAGTGGGTATGTTAGAAACCGCTAAAAGTCCTGCTGGACTCTATGACTTGCGGGGGAATGTATGGGAGTGGCTGAGTGATGACTTCAAGCCGCTACCAGGATTCAAGGCCCATCGGCTCTATGAAGATTATTCTGCTCCGTTTTTTGATACCCAACATAACATGATGCTTGGTGGTGCTTGGGTGACTACTGGAACAGAAGCATCGACATTCTATCGTAACTGGTTCCGTCCCTACTTCTACCAACATGCTGGGTTTAGAATTGCTGCTTCATAGCTTTTTGTTGTAAAAAAAGGTGTAAGCATATGCGCTACTTGAGATGCTACTTGAGGTGCTATCAGCTATCAACACCGGAGCTGTGGGGCTTCTTTTAACATTGAGTTAAATAACACAAGACTAACAAACTATGGACTATCGCCACATCATCACCATCGAGCCTGGTAAACGCAGTGGTAAACCCTGCATAAGAGGCATGCGCATTACCGTCTACGACATTTTAGAATATCTGGCCGGGGGAATGACAGAAGCAGAAATTATAGAAGATTTTTCTGAACTAACCTCCGAAGACATCAAAGCCTGTCTTGCTTTTGCCGCAGAGCTTGAGAAAAAGTTATTCGTGGTATCTTTGTGAAACTTCTTTTGTACGAAAATATTTCAGATCGAATTATTGGGAATATGCCAAAAAACATTATTTTATAAAAACCTAAAAACGGCTCTCCCAACAGACCCTTAGCAACCACGAGTATAGCGCAGGACTTCTCCCATAAAAATTAACACCTTCAGTCAGGATTCTGGTCATGGGTTTGATCACTGATACGGGAACGCTTCCCTCTAACATACCAACGATACCAATGCTTAGAACTGCGAATGGCTAGCCACAGTAGCAGTAAAGCGATTAATCCTCCTTGTTCAGGAGCATCAAAAGCCAAAATTATCAAAACTACGCACAGAAAATCCTGAAGAAACACTACCCACAGAGGCAAGCCACGCAAACGGTAGAACCATCCCACTTGAACTAACTGGAGTACGAAGGCTAATAAGCCGCCGACAATACCGACTACCCAGACAAATCCCGTTAGTTCTTCGGCAAACTGAGTCACAGCAATACCAAGAATTGCTCCCACTAGAGGACTTAACACTAGCTGAACTATTTGCAAGACTCGCTGTCCTAATAGCTTTTTGGAGGCAAATAGCTCCACCAATGACCAAGTTGTCAAGATAGTCAGCAAGACTGGGGGATGAATCTGTGACAGTAACGGTACCTTCGACCAGAGTTGGTCACTGTGGATCAAACCAATTACCAACAGGGGCAGGGCAATTCTCATTCCTGCCGCAGCGGAAGCTGAGAGGGCGGCGAGGAGTGCAATCATGAGTGTAGTTACTTTGGCAAGAGGTTTAGTATAAACCAGTAAAGCTTAGCATAATGTAACAAAATATACAGTTTTTTTGTGATTAAATTAAATAACCAGGACTGGGTAAATGGTAAATACTGTTAGCTGGAGAAATAAGGCCATGTCTGAGTCATTATTTGCTGATGCCAGTAAACGACTGCAAAAATCACTGAAATATGTGTCAATTTCGGAGGATGCGATCGCACGCTTAAAATATCCCAAATCTAGTTTGAGCGTTTCTATCCCAGTCCGTATGGATGATGGCTCGTTACAGATGTTTCAGGGCTATCGGGTTCGCTATGACACCACCAGGGGACCAGCAAAAGGGGGAGTGCGGTATCATCCCAATGTTTGTTTAGATGAAGTCCAATCCTTAGCCTTTTGGATGACCTTTAAATGTGCCACCTTAAATTTGCCCTTCGGGGGTGGCAAAGGGGGAATTACTCTAAATCCTAAAGCCTTATCAAAGCTGGAGTTGGAACGGTTAAGTCGTGGTTACATCGATGCGATCGCAGATTTCATTGGGCCTGATATTGATATTCTCGCTCCCGACGTTTACACCAATTCCATGATTATGGGTTGGATGATGGATCAATACAGCGTCATTCGCCGTCAAATCAGTCCAGGGGTCGTCACAGGTAAACCCTTGGCACTGGGAGGAAGTGTTGGTCGCGATACCGCTACCGCTACTGGCGCGTTTTTTGTGATGGAATCGATTTTGCCCAAATTTGACCAACTGCCTCAAAATACCACCGTAGCCGTGCAAGGATTTGGTAATGCTGGTGCTGTGATAGCGCAACTGTTAGCTAAAGCTGGTTATAAAGTTGTGGCTGTCAGTGATTCTCAAGGGGGTATTTATGCCAAAAAAGGGTTAGATATTCCCAGTATTCGCCAATACAAAACATCCAGTCAAGGTATTAAAGCTGTTTACTGTCGAGGTAGCGTTTGCAATATTGTTGAGCATGAAGTCATTACTAATCAAGACCTTTTAGCCTTAGATGTAGATGTCTTGATTCCCGCTGCCTTGGAAAATCAAATTACCGAAGAAAACGTTGATAATATCAGAGCAAATTATATCTTTGAAGTAGCGAATGGACCAGTAACCTCGACAGCTGACAATCGTTTGGAAGAAAAAGGCATCTATGTTTTTCCTGACATTTTGGTTAATGCTGGAGGTGTCACGGTTAGCTATTTTGAATGGTTACAAAACCGGAGTGGACACTATTGGAAGCTCGATGAAGTCCATCAGCGTCTGAAAGAAAAAATGCTGGAAGAAACCGAAACAATTTGGTCACTTTCTCAGGAACTAGCGGTTTCCATGCGCACAGCTGCTTATGTTCATGCTTTGAATCGCCTGGGAGACTCTCTGGATGCTAAAGGAACTAGGGATTATTATTGTAAATAAATCCGAAAGTGCGATTCTCCTTTACAGACACTTCGCGATCGCACTCATTCCAATCATACTCAGGACTTACGCACAGACTCCATGGGTAGGGTGGGCAAGGTTTGGCCCACCCTACAGGTAGCGTTAAATTAAGGGATTTGCGTAAGTCCTAATACTATAGCAAAGGGAACAGGTAACAGGTAATAACCAATTTAAATGCACAACAATTTAGGCGTTGCTGAATCAAGGAATGAATGCATGATCATCTGGTTGTGGTCAAGCCCCCTAAATCCCCCAACTTTGCGGTGCGACCCAAGGGCGATTTACTCGCCCATTGGAAAGCGCACCGGAAGGGACTTTGAAAGTCTTTTTCCCCCCAAAATTGGGGGGCTAGGGGGGCAAAACCATACCCAGAATCAGCAACGCCACAATTTAATGTCAGCATATGCCCATAGCGCATAGGCTGATAGCTGATAGCTGAATGCTTACAACTTAATAATATCGTGCCTTATTAACCTGCCCTATTAGTTCGTATTCTATGAGGGTATTCTATGGGCGTATTATATCCCATTTCCAAATATATCATAAAAACCAATCCTGTTCTCTGAACATACCAAAAAATCATCAGATCTCTTTCTTACTGATCTGAATTTACCTATTCCTATAGTTTCCTATAACTTGTCTTACTTGTCTTACTTGTCTTACTTGTCTTACTTGTCTTACTTGTCTTACTTGTCTTACTTGTCTTACTTGTCTTACTTGTCTTACTTGTCTTACTTGTCTTACTTGTCTTACTTGTCTTACTTGT
>NZ_JAAHFZ010000030.1:0-27016 GCF_010672795.1 Moorena sp. SIO1G6 | reverse complement strand
TCTTACTTGTCTTACTTGTCTTACTTGTCTTACTTGTCTTACTTGTCTTACTTGTCTTACTTGTCTTACTTGTCTTACTTGTCTTACTTGTCTTACTTGTCTTACTTGTCTTACTTGTCTTACTTGTCTTACTTTTAATATATAAGTTTTGTTTATATTAAGAAATAATAAATAAACTAGAATTATTTTTGATAACTCACAAAAGTCACTTTGGCTAAAACCCTGACTGGATAAGGACTTCAATAATATCCTCTAGTTAAGTAAAATTAAAGATTATAAAGATTATATATATAAGTATCCCTAGAGATTAGCCTTAACCCCTTTGATTAGAAAAATAAATATAACTAGAATGCGATCGCAAACTCTGATAATGTTAAAAACGTTGGCAACGATTGCCTGAACTTAGCGACTGTTAGGAAGTCGAAAAACCATGAGAAAAATCTTAAGAAGGGCGAAAGTAATCGTCCTATCTTTCCTGATGGCTGTGTTTTCGGTAGGGAACATTTTTCCTGCCCCGGCACTGGCGCAGCAAATGCTGCCCCATCCAGCACAACCCTTCACCGCCAAAATTGGCCTAAGCTACGAAGATTCTACGGATCCCTATAGCGATGAGGTGAAACCAGCGTTGGAATCACCTGAGCTCTATGGCATAGAGAATCCCCCTAATATTCTGGTTGTGTTGCTCGACGACGTTGGCTACAGCCAGTTAAATACCTTCGGTGGCTCTGTTCCAACTCCAACTCTCGACACACTTGCGGAGAATGGCCTCCGGTATACAAAATTCCATACCACTGCCCTCTGTGCCCCCACTCGCTCCGCATTGTTAACTGGACATAACCACCATTCCGCTAGCAACGGGATTCTTCCAGAAATGGGTACAGGATTTCCTGGCTACTCCAGTATCATCCCTGACAGTACAGCTACCATTGGCAAGGTGCTCCATGAATATGGCTACGACACCTCCTGGTATGGTAAAGACCACAACGTACCTCAGTGGGAAACTAGCATCGCCGGTCCTTTTGACCATTGGCCTACCAATTTAGGATTTGACTACTTTTATGGCTTTGTTGGTGGCTCCACTGACCAATACCATCCAGCCTCTCTAGTAGAAAACACCACTCGCCTTCAGCCACCAGACACCAATGCTGACGGCACTCCTTACCACTTAACTGTTGACCTAGCGGACCACGCCGTTGACCATTTGCGCCAACTCAATGCCGTTGCTCCCCAGAAGCCTTTCTTTGCTTACTTTGCCACTGGTGCTACCCACGCGCCACACCAAGTGCCGAAGAAATGGATTGACGCCATTAAGGCAATTCAAGAAGCCAAGAAAGTTGAAAATAAAGTTGAAAATTTAGAGCCTGTTGTCGCCTCCCCTAAAGGTAGCTTCTTTGATTTGGCAGAGATTAAAGCTATGTTAGGCAAAGTGATCGACGGTGACTTGGATGTTCAGAATTTGGTTACTGCCATTCAAGAAATCCAAAACTCCGACACTAACATAGTCGCTAATAATCCGGATGCTGGCTCTGGAGGCTCAACTTTGGAAAAGGTCAAGGCCGCTTTAGAAAAAGCCATGGGCAGCGACCTTACTCTGGAGGAAGTGCAGACCATTATTGACAATAGTGTCGATTTCTCCAAAGGTTGGGACTACTACCGTGACCAGACCTTCCAACGACAAAAAGACCTTGGTGTAATTCCTGAAGATGCTTACTTAACTAAGCGTCCACTCTCTCTACAGCCCTGGGGCATCTTAGAACCAGATCATAAAGATGTCTACACCGCCATGATGGAAGTGTTTGCAGCTTTCACAGCTCAAACAGACCATGAAGTGGGTCGTGTTATCAAAGAAATTGAAAACATGGGCAAACTTGATAACACCCTGATTTTCTATATTGTTGGTGACAATGGCTCCAGTGCTGAGGGTGAATTGCAAGGATTGCTGAATGAATTGAGTGTATTCAATCAGATCGAAGAACCCTTTGAAGATAAAGTGCAAGCAGTTGACGATGGCACCCTAGGTAGCTATCTATACTACAACCATTTCCCAGCAGCTTGGGCTTGGGCGATGGACACTCCTTTCCAGTGGACCAAACAAATTGCCTCTCACTTTGGTGGAACCCGCAACGGTTTGGTGGTTTCCTGGCCGAATGGCATAGATGTAACACACCACAACACCACTCGCTACCAGTTCAGTCACGCCATCGACATTATGCCGACCATTCTAGAAGCAATCGGTATCGATGCTCCTGTGGAAGTTGATGGCATTGCTCAAAAGCCAATGGAGGGCACTAGCTTCTTTCATACCTTCAATCACCCTCATCATCAGAGTACCCACACTACTCAGTACTTCGAGATGTTAGGGAACCAAGGTATTTACAATCATGAGCTAGATTATCCTGACCCAGATAATCCTGACGTAACTATTACCGGTAAGGGCTGGATGGCCAGTGCTATCCGCAGTATTCCCTGGGATACTGATCCAATAGCAGATGAAACACTGCTACATATGAATTGGGAGTTGTACTGCATCGAAGATTGCGGAACTGGTGAAATCAGTTTGGATGAGAATGGAGAAAACCAGGTTTCTATTGAGGGATTATATTGCGATCAGCCATACGTTAAGTTTCCTAGTTCTGATTACCCTGATGATGGGAGTACCACAGTTTCCCTTAATGACTATGCTCAAGCCCACAACTTGGCTGACCAATGTCCTAACAAATTAGATGAGATGGTCAACCTCTTCTATGCTGAGGCAGCCCGTTACAATGTTCTACCTTTGGACGATCGCAAGATTGAGCGTTATGACGTTGCCCTCAGGCCTAGTTGGGTTCAAGGAGATCGGACTGAATTCACCTACCCCGACAAGATACGGGTCACAGAAGGTGCAATACCTGATGTCAGAAACAAGTATCACACCATTACAGCAAATGTCACAATTCCTGAGGGTACTGAGCCAGAGGGAATGTTAGCAACATTTGGTGGTCGCTTTGCTGGCTATGGCTTCTTTATCAATAAAGACCACAAGCTAGAGTATAACTACAACCTGTCTAACGTTAAGCATACTCCGATTGTATCGGACGATCCGATCGATTCTGGTGATTTATCGTTGAAAGTTGTTTATCTGCCCGATTCTGATCAAGATGAAGCTGGTGCAACTGTGACGTTGTATGCCAACGATCAGCAAATAGGACAAGGCTGTCTTGAGGAAAGCCTGCTTAGTCGTTTCACTATTGATGAAACCTTTGATGTTGGCTTCGATACCGGAACTCCTGTAAGTGATGAATATACTCTTCCGTTTGATTTTAACGGCACACTCGATACAGTCACGGTTGATATTTCCGGTGCAGGAACAACAAATAACGGCACAAAGTGTGTTGACACAGTGACGTCAACAAACAATTAACCTACTTGAAATTACATGCTGTAAGTTTTAAATCCTGAAGTCATCGACTCACAAAGGGCGGTCATTTGATCGCCCTTTTTTTTATAGGGTTTGTATTTGAGATGTTAATATAGGATTAATATAAAAAGGCAAAAGGCAAAAGGCAAAAGGCAAAAGGCAAAAGGCAAAAGGAAAGAGGAAAGAGGCAAGAGGCAAGAGGCAAGAGGTAAAAAATATTGTGTACCTCATAGCTATGAGAAACGTTATAAATAGTTTTTTATCTTAGGAAAAATGTGATCAAATATCTAATGGTTTGCTAATTATAATCTTTGATAATTTTATAAGTTTAGGAAGGGCGTTATCTAGTTAGCGATCGCATACAGCGCAGCAGAGCATATCGCCAACTTATACACACAACGATTAAACGTTAATTTTCCCTCTGGTATAGAAAGGCAAATTCCCAAATACCAATAATAGCAAGAGTTGGGTAATTTGATTAAAATTTATAAACAAATCCTTGACAAATAGTTTTTTTTATGAATTTATTACCAAGGCTATATTAGCTGTTTTGTAAGCATTCAGCTATCAGCTGATGCTGTTTTTACCCTGACCATCAGCTGTTGCTGTAACCAACGGTGTATTAATTGTGTCCCACTAGTTATCGAGGGTGTAAACTTAGTGTAAACTTGAATTTATTACTCCCTGGAGAAATTAATTATGCTAACTGAATTTCAGAAGCAGAAATTCCCAAGATTGTTTGAAATGTATGACGCCGACAATAACGGTTTCATTGAGCAAGCGGATTTTGAGCGCTTCCTAGAAAGCTACTCTCAGCTTCGCAGCTGGGAGCCAGGCTCACCCAACTACAATTCCTTTCAATCGAAGTTAATGTCTCGTTGGGATAGTATGCAAAAGTTTGCAGACACCAATCGTGACAATAGGATATCTTTAGAGGAATGGTTGGTATATATCGAGAATATCCTTAATGACCAAGACGCTTATGAAGCAGAAATAAAGGGCATCGCCGGTTTCGTCTTTAGCTTATTTGATACTAATGGGGATGAGCAACTGGATTTGGAGGAATACAGACAATGGTATCGAAGCGCCGGACGTGATGAAAATTTGGCTAACGAGGTATTCAAACGGCTTAATTTAAAGGATGATGACTCCATTTCTAAAGAAAAACATATCGAGCTGATCGATGAATTCTTCCGTAGTGAAGATCCCGAAGCACCTGGTAATTTTGTCTTTGGTCAAGGGTAGATAGAACGGTAAGCATATGCGCTACGCGCAGGCTACGCCAACAGCTATCAGCTGTCAGCCGTCAGCAAATCAACGGGAGGTAGTAAACAAGACGGTGCTGGTACGGCTGGTTGAAAACCCCTGCTCCTCTGATCCGACCCTGTGCAGTTAAAGCGCCTGCTAGCACCTCAAGTAGCACCATCTGTAGCGCATTAGCACCTCAAGTAGCGTGCGCGTAGCGCATTAGCTGATAGCTGACGGCTGAATGCTTACATAGAACCTTACAATAGACTTCGCGGCAGTTGTCGGGAACAGGGAACAGCGGATCACCGGAACAGTGGACAAGAATTGACGCAAAGCGATGCAGAGGTGCGACCCGTGGCGAATTTAATTCGACGACTGTAAGCGCACCTAAGTGGTCTTGGGGAGGCAGCGCGGTCTTGGGGGTTCCCCCCACTCGCTATTGCCGTGGTTTCCCCCACTCGCGCTTTGCATCAAGAACACTATTAGAAAAATACTTTTGCAAGAGGTCTAATATTCCTGTCACAGAAATGTTGCTAAGTAAGCGCCCAGTGTTGAAGGGGAAACTTGCTTCCCCTTTTTACTATTCCCTAAATCCCCAATTCCCAATTGCTAATGATGCAGGTGCCAACTAGTTCCTTCGACAATATCAGTCCCACAGCGTTACTAGTGGCTTATGCCAGACAGTTTACCGACATTCCTTATGGGCAAGAATTAGCACAATTGGTTAATGCTCAAGCTTTTGTAGAGCAGTTACAAAAACAACAATCCGATAAATCCTGTGAAGTAGCCGTTTTATTTGAAGGTCGGTATAAAGCTATCAATCAAGTGATGGCTCAATTTCAAAAAACTCAAATCCTTGAACTAGCCTCCGGTTTGGTGTCACGGGGTATGGTAATGTCTGGTAACCCTTCTACGACTTTTATCGAGAGTGATTTGCCAGGGATGATAACGCGCAAACAGCAACTGGTGAAACAGCTAATTGGCGATCGCTCAAACTTGCACTTTATTGGGATTGATGCCACTAGTCAACCCAGCCAATTCCCTATCGATGTAGGTTATCTAGATTCCCAAACGCCCATTACTGTAATATGCGAGGGACTACTGCTGTACCTGACATTTAATCAAAAACAGCGGTTGTTTGCTAATGTCCGGGAGTTGCTTCAGGTTTATGGTGGTGTGTGGATAACCCCTGATTTAATTACAAAAGAATATTTGAGTAGGGTACGGCGAAATAGCCCAGCTTGGCAAAAATTGAGCCAGACAGTCAGAGGAATGACAGCAACCTCAGACACAGATACTATCTTTGACAATTTCGATCAGGTTAGGCAGTTTGTAAGGGAGCAAGGGTTTCAGCTTCAGGCTTATAATAGCCTCAATGTATTAGACCAACTAACTTGCTGGCAACCGTTGGGGATTAATCCTGCTGTTGCCGAATCTACACTCGCGGATTCATTTGTTTTTGTGCTTACTACCGATATCGGAAGTTAAACTGAGATCTGGCACCATTGTCATTAATCGTAGGGTGGGCAGTGCCTACCAACATGGTTTGCAAGCTTAATTATCTGTCTGCTGCACTGCCCACCCTACATGAACTTAAGATAATCTTTAATATTGCCTTTTGAATGGATGCCTTTTGCCTTCAAATGCTAAGCTTTGTACTGAGCAGTATCAGAATTGCTATAGTATGTTAGATTGCATCGTGATTGGAGCAGGGCCAGCTGGTATAGTTACTACCAAAGAATTACTAGAGCAAGGTGTAGGCCAGGTAATCTGTTTAGAGCAAGCAGAGGATTTGGGAGGGGTTTATGCCAATGCCTACGACAGTTTAGTGCTGACTACATCTTGCGCATTTAGTATGTTTTCGGACTTCTGGATAGGTGATGGGAATCAGCACAAATTCTGGACAAAGAACGAAGCGGTTGACTATTGGAAGAGCTATGCCAAACATTTTGGTGTTTTAGATAAAATTCGTTTCAATTCCAAAGTTGTAGCACTCACTCCTGAAGAAAATCAAGGGTGGGAAATTAAATTAGCCTCTGGAGATATTTTGCACTCCAAACGGGTAGCTTTGGCAATTGGTAACAACAGTATCTCAAATTATCCAGAGTGGAAAGATTTATTAACTGAGGTGGAGTTTTCCCATTCCAAGGACTATCGTAATGCCGATAACTTTGTGGGCAAGACGGTATTAGTGGTTGGGGGAGGTGAGTCAGCTTCAGACATCGCCCTAGAAATATCTCGTGTCGCCAACAAGTGCTGGGTCAGCCTTCGCAATTCAGCTGGGTGGATAATACCCAGGAAGAGAGGTGACTATGCTGCCGATACTGCTAGCCATCGCGGTGTATACGGTCTACCAAGGGACTATGGAGATGCTTTGAGCAAACTTATCTTCCGATTAGAGTTGAGCAAAAACCATCCAGTTCATGATACTATAGTTGAGCTAAATCAGAAGGTTAAGGCTAAAAAAGGGGTCTGGGGTACATACGGAACTAAAAATATATCCTTACCCAAGGCAATTGTGTATCATGGCTGTCAAGTGGTCGGCGAAATAGTAAAGGTAAAAGATGGTGGCAGGACATTGATCGCGGCTGATGGGGAAACCCTTGAAAACGTGGATGCGGTAGTATTTTGTACAGGCTACAAAAACTATGTGTCTTTCCTACCTGAGCACTTGAGAAAAACTGACCCCCGGAGTCTTTACAAACATATCTTTCATGCCTTGTATCGGGATAAAATCGCTTGGATTGGTTGGGCACGTCCTGCCATTGGCAGTCAGTTTCCTGTTACGGAAATGCAAGCCAGATTTTTGGCCTTGATTTGTACTGGTAAACGAACTCTTCCTGCTTCTGAGGAAATGGAGCAGGTGGCATCTATTGATAAAGCCAAATATTTAGAACAGTTTGAACATAATGCTGCTCGGATCCGAAGCTTGCTTGATTATCATATATACATCGACGAGCTAGCTGATTTAATTGGGTGCAAACCGCCCTTGTGGAAATACTTTTTCTTACATCCTCGGCTCTGGTTTACCATCGTATATGGTCCGACCCAAGGTACCCAGTTTCGTTTACGAGGACCAGGCCAAAAGAAAGCTTTGGCTCAAGAGCTGATCAAGAAGTTACCAGTGATTCCATTCAATAATCACGTTATCAAAGCTGGTCTAAGAGGTCGTGTGATATATGGGTTCAAGGCTGTAGTTAAGGGGTTGATGAATTCGCTCTATTTTGCTATGAATTTGGCCAGAAACAAAGGCCAATCACCCTCATGGCTTAATCAGCGATGCAGCGCCGCCAAAGGGGGTTTCCACGGGGCTTACAAGGTGCGGACGCAGGTTCCGCACACAGAACCCAAACCATGAGCGACTGCATCAAGAAGGGCAGTAGGGAGTAGGTAGTAAACCCTAGAGTCAAGTTTTGTATGATTTAAGTTAACTCTGTTGACTTAATCCTCTTGAATGCCATGACTGACACTGTTCTTGACGTCCATAATCTGAAAGTCCAATTCCAAACCGATGTAAAACAGGTCACAGCCGTTGACAGCATTGACTTTCAACTGCGTCGAGGACAAACCCTAGGGATTGTGGGGGAGTCAGGCTCTGGGAAATCAGTCACGTCTTTGGCCATCATGGGTTTGATACCTTATCCTGGTAAGGTTACCAATGGGGAGATTTACTTCCGACCCTCAACTCGGGAAAAAGGGGTGGATTTACTAGGGCTGAGTCCTGATCACAAGCAGTCCTACCGGGGTGGTCAAATCTCAATGATTTTCCAAGAACCCATGACTTCCCTTAACCCAGTTTATACCTGTGGGTTTCAACTGACAGAAGCGATTCTGCAACACCAGGATGTTTCCCTAAAAGAAGCAAGGCGTCAAGCCATGGCTCGTCTTCAAGAGGTCAAGCTACTCCCTAGCGATCAACAATTGAGGGAGAGTTTTCTAGAGGAATTCCGTCGGGAGAACCCTGGTCAAGCTATACCGGGGGAACGGCTAATTAATCGCCACATTAACCAGCAAAAACGGGAAATTTTAAAGCGCTATCCCCATGAACTGTCTGGTGGTCAATTGCAGCGGGTGATGATTGCGATCGCAATTTCTTGTAACCCTGATGTGTTGATTGCTGATGAACCCACTACTGCTCTTGATGTTACCGTACAGGCAACTATTCTGGATTTGCTGAGGGAGTTACGGGATACCCGAGGGATGTCCATGATTTTTATTACCCACGACTTAGGGGTAATTGCGGAAATTGCTGACAGCGTAGCGGTGATGTACCAAGGCAAAATTGTGGAAAGGGGTGATGTCTGGAAAATTTTCTCTGAGCCAAACCATCCCTACACCAAGGGATTATTAGCCTGTCGCCCAACTCTGGATAAAACTGTAACATACCTACCAACTGTTTCTGACTTCATGGAGGTGGTAACTACTGCTAGTGGGGAAGAGGTAATCCGAGAAAAATCAAAAGGGTTGAATGTTGACCGGTTCCAGCTTCAAACTTCGTCAGATAACCTACCCTACGGGAACGCTAAAGGCGAACAACCTTCAACCTCCCAACCTTCAACCTCCCAACCTTCAACCTCCCAACCTTCAACCTCCCAACCTTCAACCTCCCAACCTTGGCCAAAAGGCCACGCTACGCGAACAACCTTCAACCAAACAACCACACAACCATTAGTTTCGGTGCGTAACTTACAGGTAGGCTTTCCCATTCGAGGCGTATTTGGCGGGACGAAACGCTATCTGATGGCAGTCAATGGAGTATCCTTTGATGTTTATCCCAGTGAAACCTTGGGCTTAGTAGGAGAATCCGGTTGTGGCAAATCTACCTTAGCACGAACATTGCTGCGCTTGATTGAACCAATGGGTGGAGAAGTAAACTTTGATGGTAAAGAGATTACCAAAATCAAGGGTATGGGTTTGCGGCAATTACGCCGTGAAATGCAAATTGTGTTTCAGAATCCCTTTAGTTCCCTCGACCCACGACTAAAGATTGGGGAAGCAGTGATGGAACCCCTATTGATTCATGATGTTGGGGGTAATAGTAAGGAAAAACGCGATCGCGTGGCTGAGTTGTTGGAGCGAGTGGATTTAAATCCTGACTGGATGAATCGCTATCCTCACGAATTTTCTGGAGGTCAGCGCCAGCGGGTCTGTATTGCTAGGGCACTCGCTCTTAATCCTAAGTTTATCATTTGTGATGAATCCGTTTCTGCTCTAGATGTTTCCGTACAGGCACAAGTCCTGAATTTGCTGAAACAATTGCAGGAGGATTTCGGCTTAACCTATATATTCATTTCCCATGACTTGAGTGTAGTTAAATTCATGAGCGATCGCATTATGGTAATGAACCAGGGCAAAATTGAAGAAATTGGTCCCGCTGACAGTATTTATCGAGAACCGAAACAGGATTATACTCGTCAGCTGATTGCTTCTATTCCCACTGGTACTCTCGATCGGATTCAACAGCAGCAACACAGACGACAAGCTATGGAAATACCTGAGATTAATGATCCATGGTCTATTAATTCTGAGATTAGTGATCCATGGTCTGTTAATTAAGGGAAAGGTTATTTTTTTTAAATTCAAAATGCCAAATTAAAAATTCAAAATTACATAAGCTATCAGCTAATGCCCTACGCGCACGCTACTTGAGGTGCTATCAGCCTCGAAGTCTGTGCCAGGAGTCATGGAATTTTCCCCATACTTTCAATTCTCATTAATCTGGAATTATTAAATTATCTCGTTCTAGGTTTATTGTAAGCACCTCAAGTAGCGTGAGCTTTTAGCTGACGGCTGACGGCTGACGGCTGACGGCTTACAAAATTACTAGCCTTATAATTTTGAATTGTTGACAACAAATACAAGCCTCTGAATTCATTTCGGGGGTATTTTTTAATTTTGAATTGATAATTTTGAATGGTCGCAAAGCAATTGACGTTCCTCCCAAATTAGTTTTTTAAGTTTTTTAACGTTTTTGCAGTATTTAGATGTTTTGTGTTATTATAAAAGTAAGGAGATAAGGAGATAGAAAGAAGCCAGCGCAAAGTTTCCATGGCAAACGCTGGCTTCTGGCTCCTCCATTAACACAAGGAGATAGATCCTATGCTAAAACCAATTCACCCTGATGGTGAGGGTCACCCCTACCAACAAACGGTGGAACAGGCTTCTGTGGAACAGGCTTCTAGCCTGTCCCACACTGACTATGAACTGGGGTATAGTCATAGATCCCTGATATCGCGATACCCGACATCGCTGTCAGTGGCGGATTTGCCACCTCATTTTGCGCTAGCGCTAGACTTTTGCAGTTCACCAGCCATAACCCTACTAGCCTGGGAACAAGACTTAGAAACTCTAGCAGTAGAGGAGGCTTTTTGACACTCCCCGGTCTAAAGACGCGGGGATTCTGCTGACAAGATAAACTTAGGTAACGTCCAAAGTCTAATCTTCGCTACGGTAGTCAAACACCGTCTACTCAGTCTGGATAGGTCTATGCCTAGCTTTCTGGCTACTTTTCTCAAGATATTTGCACTACCATTTAAGTCAGCATTTACTATTGACTTATTTGAAGTCTTATAAAGACCGCGCTTTACACGCTTTCCTGATGCTTTCCACCCACTTGGTTTTTCTCCATAAGCAGGTAGGGAGTCTCCATCAAGATAGCTGGCCTTACTGGTGTAAGCTTCCTCCGTCAATTCCAAATGGATTCCGTGTAAACTGCACAACTGAGATAGCCTATCTTTTAGCTTCCCTAAAGGTATTTGAACAAACTGTTGATTGTTTATCCTACCCATATTGGAGCATTGTTTAAAACCTTCATTCCAGCCTAGGACTATAGTCCCAATACTGTATTCAAGGCAATGGTTGATTATTATCTTAGCGGCCTTATTTATTCCATCTCTCATCCGATGGTTCCGTTTCCGAGTAACCCTATCAAGCCAATTATCCCAATAATCTTTTGCTCTACCTTTCTTTCTTGTAGAGACTTGCTTGTTCCAATATTGGTTAAAGGACTTCATGGCACGACAGTCTATTAAAAAAGAATTTCCTAAAGTGTCAACGCAAGCCGCTAAATTACTAGAAGTCCCTAAATCTATACTCAAAGCCTCTTTGCTTTTATCTTTGACTTGGACTGACTCTGGTATCTCATAAGATACTTCTAGGTAAAAAGCCCCATTTTTAGGTAAAATAGTCCATTCTTTTATTTTTATATCTTCTAAATTACTAGGAAAAGACAGAGAGAAGTTTTTGATTCCAAACCATCTCTTTACATTTAATCCCAGAGAAAAAGTAATTAAGTCTTCATGTCTCTTTGGCTTTTGCCCTCCTGAATTTGGATAAGAGACTTTAAACATCTTTTTCCCTTTCAAATATCCAGGAGGCTTCGGTCTACTTTTTAAACCCCCTTTGAACCAAGACTCTCTTAGCTTCTTATAGGATTTAAGTGCTTCGGCCACACTCATCAATGTCTGCTGGGCTGGGGTGGAGGGGAGAGACTTAGCTACAATCGTCTTTCCTACGCTTTTTTCATATATCAAGTCGAATTTACCTGTAAGTAGTTTTCCTGTTTTGAAAAACACTTGACGAGAAAAGTAAACTCCCATATTGTACAGTTTCCCTGACTGCTCACAAAGATAATTCAGGATTGCCTCTGTCTCTTTGTCCGGGTGTAAAAGGATTTGCTGAACCCCTACTTTTAACTTTTTTTTAGCCATTATCGACCCTCAGTAGTTTGTCGTTAACTATATATTAACCTACAATAAAAACAACAGCAAGTCCGGAGATAAAATAAATTGAGAAAGAGCGGTTTTGAGTACAGACACTACAACCATGCGGTCGGGGTGTGTACTGTACATTTAGTATGGATACCGAAAAGAATAAAAAAGGTATTGGTAGGAAAGATTAGGGATAGGATTTACGAAATTTTTACTGAGATAGCTTCGGAGAAGAACTGGAATATTAAAGCTTTAGAGGTTGCTCCTGATCATATTCACCTTTTTGTAGAGATAAATCCAACAGATGCTATTTATCAAGTAGTCAGGGCTTTCAAAGGCAGAAGTGCAAACTAATTGCGAAAAGAGTTCCCTGAATTAAAAAAACTGCCATCTCTTTGGACTAATAGTTATTTTTTTAGTACCGCAGGGAAGGTGAGTAGTGAAACTATTCAGCGGTATATCAACGACCCTCACCACGGATAAGAAGGTGGCTTTATGAAAAAGCCCCGTCCTCTAACCGAACAAGACCAAGCCTTAATCCAGCGCTACAGTAACTGCCAATTGGGGATGACACCACAAAAGTTTTATCGCAAATGGTTAGTGACTTACGAGGTCATCGCCTGTATTTGCTCCCGTAGTGATGCCACAGTACAGCGCTGGTTTGCCAGAGGTGATAACTATCGCTCTCCGATGCCCATTGATTTGTATCATCTGGCCATAATGGATTTCCTTCTGGAGAATTTTGAAGAAATGCCTGAAAAACTCCAGAATTTCCTGTGTCCCCCAGATTAATATCAAGTCCGGTTAAATACCCATCATAAAAGTGTGGGGAGATGGGGAAATGGGGAGATGGGGAGATGGGGGAGATTTGATATCCAGGTAGCATCGCTACTGTCAGGCTTGGGTAATGGCTAAGGTAATTGTGATTACTCTAGTACCATTACCCATTACTAAAAATAATACTAATGGTTCAAAGTAGGACTACAGAGAGATTCCTAAGACTATGAGACATAATTGTTATTTTTATGTCCCATTATTTTTTTATTATTAAGTGTAGAATTAATTTAGCTTGCTAAGATACTACGTAATCCTTAAAAACTATTGATCATAAAGGATTTATTGAAATCACAATTTATGGTTAATTTAATAGCAAGCAAAAATAAATTGTGATTTATTTGTTACCTGTCATCTACTCCCTGCTCTCTTTGCTAAAGGCTAGTTTAACTAGCCAGTAATGTCAATCAATTATCTAGGAGTAATTTGACGATGTCAGACATGAAAAATCCAGAAAATAATCCCCAAGCAGTTCCCTTCTTTGCCCGCTACTTGGAAGGACAATTTATTGAAGATTTATCTAAAGAAGAAATGGAAGCTGTCAAAGGTGGTACTGTATTGCCCCCTCAGCGCGGTATCACAACCAAGTATCCATCTGATCGGGAAGATTGGTTGCCCGTAACCCTGAAGTTTCGAGATGATGTATTTGTGACTCTGAAGTATCCATCGGATAATGATGAAGAAGTTATATTAGTAGATAATTAAAAATTTTCGCCAATTTGGCGTTACAGCTAGGAGGGCATGGCTTTTAATAGATTTATAGGGAAATAGTTGTGTCTATTTGTTGTGTCTATTCTGTGTCTATATCATGGATATATTCATAGTTATGGACATCAGTTAGCCACATTCTATGTCCTATTTCCCCACATCTTATTTATCCACTAGGAGTTAAAAGCCATGTCTAATATAGACAAACCAGAAGAAAATTCCCAAGCAGTTCCCTTTTTTGCCCGCTACCTAGAAGGACAATGGTGCGAAGAGCTATCTGAAGAGGAAATGGATGATGTTAGAGGTGGTCGCGGATTTCCGATGACAGAGAAGTTCCCCTCTGATTTTGAAGATGGTGCCGGATGCTTTACCCGCAAGTATCCCTCAGATCACGAAGAGGGTGGTGGTGGTCCAGCCTTGACTAAGAAGTATCCCTCAGATCACGAAGAGGGTGGCGGTGGTCCAATTGCGATGACCCGGAAGTACCCATCGGATCAAGAAGATGGTGGCGGTGGTTCAGTTGTGACCCTGAAGTTCCCCTCTGATGAGGAAGATGCTCCCCACAAGTAATATCCTATCGAGTTGACTATAGGGTTTACTAATCAGCGTGAGGTACATCTAAATTTTATTCGCTGTTCCGAAACTCCGAAGCTCCCTTCTAAAACCAAGAAGGAAAGTACCTCACCTAATTTAAAACTGCAATAACACAATTAACAAAGGTCAAGAATTCGATGCAGCAGGTAATTACTGCAAAGCTGAAGTTGAACTGCACACCGGAGCAAAAGCAAAAGCTTCGTGCAGTTACTTTAGCTTATCGTGATGCCTTGAACTATACATCGAAATTGGCGTTTGACAACGGCAAACTTTCCTATGCAGCTAAGTTACAAAAGCAAGTTTACTACGACCTTCTAAAACGCTTTAGGTTACCAGCCCAAATGGCATGTAACGTACCTCGACAGGTAGCTGCAATCTATAAAAATCTCTGGATGAAAGTAGAGCGTAATGCTAATCACTTAAAATCCGGCATTACCAACAAGCGTTACAAAGGGTTAGATACCCCTCCTAAATTCAGAGCTCGGACCTGTACGTTTAGTTACAAGCGTGACTACTCCTTTGTTAAAGGTAAAGCTAGCCTAGTTACCTTAGAAGGTCGCATAAAAGTTGACTACTCCGGATATCAAAAGCACTTAGACTTGATTCATTCAGGTATTGCCAAAATAGGGACGGCAATAATTTGCTATGCTGAAACAACTAAAACTTACTATTTACTAGTAAGTTTGGAGTTAGATATACCCGATATTAAACCTGAAGCAATCAAACGTGTTGTTGGTGTGGATGTAGGTCAGCGCTATCTAGCAGTAACGTTTGATACGAATAACACACCTGGTTTCTTTTCTGGCAAGTCAGTAATTCATAGAGCTAATCGTTATTATAAAACGAAACAAACTCTACAGCGAAAAGGCACTCGTTCGGCTAGCAGACGGTTGAAAGTCCTGTCAAAACGAGAGAGACGGTTTAACGCTGATATTAATCACTGTATTGCCAAACGTGTAGTGATTCCTGGCTCATTAATTGGTCTAGAAAATATTACCCATAATGGGGATAAAATTAATTCAATTAAACTAGGGCATGAACCCTATACAAAAAACTGTAAACCCCATATAAATAAAAAGACTTGGGAGTTTACTAAGTTACATTGCTTCATTGACTATAAAGCTGTTTTGGGTGGCGCTTTAGCGATTAGAGTTGATGCTGATTTTACCTCCCAGTCATGTCCGCGTTGTGGTCATACCAGTAAAGCCAATCGACCCAATAATGGATTAGATTTTGATTGCATGGCTTGTGGATACAAACTACATGCTGATTTAGTCGGAGCCAAGAATATCGCACTGAGAACTCTCCTCTTGAGGCAAGACTTTGAGAGGACGGGGCGACTTTCAACCGTCCCTGATGTGTCCCAGGATGAAACCAAAACTCTAGACTGAGGGGATTGCCAAAGGCTAGCCTATCTCGGAACTTAGATTGGAGGTGGACTGTAGACACAATCCCCTTGCCAAGACGAGGTGTACTCGATTAGGGTACTCGATTAGGAAGGGGTAGTTGAAATAATTGCCGATACTATTTCTCGCTTTGCGTCAACTGAGCTTTTGAAACCCGCGATCAGCCCTCAGCAATTAGCTTTGGGCTGAGTGTTATGTATTTAACCGTTATTTATTCTTCAGCATTTAGGTATATGAACCGATCCCGTGATATAATACTATTGATAACCCACAGTGGTGATTATTTCACTATTGATAGAGTAGCGGAAGCCCTATCAAAACGAGGGGCTAAACCTTTTCGCTTCGATACCGATCAATTTCCCAGTAAGGTGCAACTAGCAGCTGGTATCACTAGCAATGGGCTTAGTTACCAGTTAGACTATAGTGGACAGTCGATTAAAACCGAAGACGTGCAAGGGGTTTGGATGCGACGACTCTGGCATCCACAAGTCAGCCCAGACTTAGCTCCCCAATTCCAAGACGCTTGCGTTAGGGAATCATTAGCAACCATTGATGGTTTCTTAGATCATCTCAACCATGCTCGTTGGGTAGATAGGTTAGAACGAATCCGAGAGGCAGAAAACAAACCACGTCAACTCAGAATTGCCAATGAAGTTGGTCTGCTCGTTCCCCGCACTCTGGTCACGAATAATCCAGATCGGATGCGGGGTTTTTTTGCTGAGGTTGGAGGAAAGATGGTGGCTAAGTTGCTTACTCCTCTTTCCTATAGTATGGAAGCCTCTTCTTTTTTCCTATATACCAGCGTTGTCAAAGAAGAAGACCTCCAAGAGGCAGAAATGTTGCGCTATAGCCCCATGGTCTTCCAAGAGGAGATTCCTAAACAGCGGGAGTTGCGAATAACATTCGTGGCGGGAAATCTATTTGTAGGAGCTCTCGATGCTTCTCGGTATTCTGCAACAACGATGGATTGGCGCTCTGCTAAACCAGAAGACTGTGCTTGGGAACCTGATCAATTGCCCAGTGAGGTTGCCCATGGCCTGAATGCTTTGATGGCAAGGTTGGGACTAACCTATGGCGCTATTGATATGATTGTCACCCCAGACGGTGAGTATGTCTTCCTAGAAGTTAACCCCACTGGCGAATGGGGCATGCTAGAGCGAGATTTAGGTTACCCCATTTCTGATGCGATCGCAGATGCCTTGTTGTCTGAGGTTGCCAATTAAGGCAACAGGCAACAGGCAACAGGCAATAGGCAATAATAAAGATATTTTTAAGGCAATAATATCTCTCATTATTAATGATTTTTTTAATAAAAACTGTACAGCATAAGTGCAATCAACCCTATAAAATAAACAAATTACTATAAATTATGATTTATTTATCTTTGCTATTCCCTGTTTTAATCTATTCAATAGATAATGTTGAATCGTGCAATATATTATTTATTTATTTATTTATTTTGAGTGTAGGGTATTAATTTGGAATAATTAACTTTGGTTGGAAAATTTTTATTTTTACTTTTTGATTGATACTTAACAAGTTTATTCTCCCGATTCCCTACTCCCTACTCCCTACTCCCTACTCCCGATTCCCTACTCCCTACTCCCTACTCCCTACTCCCGATTCCCGATTCCCGATTCCCGATTCCCGATTCCTATTAACAATGACAGTTTTAATTATTACCCATAGCCAAGACAACGAAAGCATTCCCCTAGTGGTAAAAGCCATTCAAGAAAAAGGGGAGAAAGCCTTTCGGTTTGACACTGACCGATTTCCCACAGAAGTCCAACTAGATGTCTACTACGGTAAGAATACAGACGGTAAGAATACAGAAAGGCTAATCCTGAAGTCTGAGGAAGAAAAGCTAGATTTGCAGGAGGTCTCAGCAGTTTGGTATCGGCGCATTGCTATGGGGGCAAGAATTCCCAGCACCATGGATCCGCAAATGCGGCAAGCCTCTGTACAAGAATCTCGTGTAACTATCCAAGGTATGATTGCCAGTATCGATGGCTTCCACTTGGATCGGGTCCCTGTGGTTGAGCAAGCCAAAAATAAGCAGTTACAGCTAAAAGTAGCACGGGAACTCGGGATAGATACTCCCCTTAACCTCACCACCAATAATCCCGCAGCAGTGGTGGAATTTGCCAAAGAATGTGAGTCAGGTATAATCACCAAGATGCTTTCATCCTTTGCCATCTATGATCAGCAGGGACAGGAGCAGGTAGTGTTTACCAATCCGGTCAAACCGGAGGATTTGGACAACTTGGATGGACTAAGGTTCTGTCCAATGACCTTTCAGGAACATCTGCCTAAGGCACTAGAGTTACGAACGAAAATTGTCGGAAAGCAAGTGTTCACTGCTTCGATAGACTCTCAACAGTTTCCAGGTGCTCGTTATGACTGGCGGCGACGGGGCGTTGATTCCCTAAACGCTTGGCAGCCCTATCAGCTGCCCCAGGATCTGGAAGAAAAGTTGCTGAAGCTAATGGATTACTTTGGGTTGAACTATGGCGCGATTGATATTATTCTAACTCCCGATGGTCGCCATGTATTTCTTGAGGTCAATCCAGTGGGAGAATTCTTCTGGCTTGAGCTTTGCCCTGGCTTACCAATTTCCCAGGCTATTGCTGATGTTTTGCTGAACTTGGTGCCACGCCGTTATTAGTACTAATTTTTTTTAGCAGCACTAGAGCTTGTAGGGTGGGCAAAAGCAGTTTGGTTGTTTTGAGTATTTTAGATAATGGAACTTTGCCCACCTTACTTTAATTGGTATTTTTTTTACAGGGAAGTGTGGGGAGATGGGAATTCCCGATTTCCCGATCTCCAGACTATAGCTACTTTTAGTTACAGTTAATAATGAAAAATCAATTATTTTATCTAATTAAAATAACATCTACTATTTTAATTACTTGCGCTTTAGGTCTAGAAATTTGGTATATTTATTTACAGTTAACCCATGGCTCTCTACCAAGTAACCTCTATGCTGCATTGTGCCTAGGAAGTATTGCTCTAATCTCCCATTTTATTGAAGGTGTAATCGCTGCTTTTAAAGCTAACAGTTGTGATAAAAATCCTATAAATTATGGCATTTATACTTTTTTTGTCGGGTTTGTTGGATTGTGGGAATTATTTAATCCAACTTCAGAAAGTTCTAGTTATAAATAAACCGTTGTACTGGGTTATTTCCGGATCTCAAGCAAAAAATGATCGTTCTTAATCCCATATCTTACTAACTAGGGCGCTCTAGCGGACGCGATCGCTAATAGTTCGCTTTTTGCCTACAGGTGTTGCTCGCGCCCCTAAGCTTGATGCGGTTATAGGTAAAGATCGGATGTTGCTGAATCAAGAAATGCCAAATAATTATATATAAGATGGGGTTCTTATAGTAATAATGCTTCCCAAACTCCCGATTCCCGATTCCCGTTCCCCTCCTGGGAGGGGTTAGGGGTGGGTTCCGATTCCCGACTCCCGACTCCCTTCTTATTAATACTCACCTAACGTGCCCGTAATTCTGTTTCTAGTTTCCCTAAATCCTCTTTCAGGAAAACCGTAAGTTGCCCAATGAAAGCCTTGCCGGTATCATTTTGAGTTATTTCTATCCAATAGCCGTATTGTTCTCCTAACAAGAGTTGACCCTGTTCAGCTGACCACAGTGGTAGGTTTTGTCGCCGTGATAACTCTAAGATTTCTCGAGAGGGATAGGTATATACAAACTGAGCGCTATTGTAATCTCGATAAATCTTTGGACCATAGACAGTGCGCAGGGATTCCTCCAGGCGTTCGAGGGTTACCCCATTAACTTGGTCATGGATAGCAATGCGTTCACTGCGAATTGTACTCCGGTCTTTTGGATAAGAGATGGTACCAGGAGGCAAGACCGTGGCTTGAAAGGTAAATCGTTCCCCAGCTGTATCACTTTTGCGAACTACTAAGCCATCTCCAATACCAGGCCGTAGGGTGGGGTGACCGTTAATCCATGCAGCAACTTGATCAGTTCTCTGACCAGGCAGGGCGTTAACCCCATTGCCGGTTAGTGCGAATATAATGCCCAGTGATAGAAATGACCCTATTTTAATAACATTCATAGAGAGCACCTATTACCTGAATCTTGGGTAAATTTTAGCACTTTAATTAATACCCAAGCATAAAAATCCCGACCTCGAAAAGAAGTCGGGGTTGTTACTAAAGCAACATGGCTTTTAGAGCTAGTGGTGCGTTACGGGACAAGCTATCCCAACCCTGACGACCGTGAAAATGATGGCTAGCAGGTCCCTAACGCACCCTACACAATATCTACTGATAACTGACAGCTGATAGCTGATAGCAACACCTAGAATGTTTCCCTAGAATCTAAAGGTGGTACGAATCGCTCCAACCCAAATCGTATCATTGTCATCATCGTGATTAGGATTGAAAATCACGTAGGCTCCTGGAGTAATCATGATGTTGTTGGTGATGGGGAATTTGTACTGTGCTTCAATTAGGTAAGAAGTATCATCATCTTCTGCATCAGTACCATCAATTTCGGTAGCCCTAGGTGGCACACCTCCAGCAAAACTCAGCACAGCTCCCTCTTTGCCAAAATCCACGAAAGACAGGTTAGCTGACCAAGTTAAGATTTCAGCATTGTCACCTTCAGACACCGCACCATTATCATCTTCTGCGATCGCATCAATGTAACCAAACCAACCGCCGATGTGAATTTGTTCGGTCAGGCGAAGACTGGCTTGTGCTCCTAAGCGATTAGCAGAGGTAGCCGTCTCGCCAAAGGGGCGCTTGGCTAGGTCACTACCAGTGCTACCGGAAAGATTAACATCTTCTCCTGGCTGGTAGCTACGGACGTAGGTCAAAGATAAATCCAAGTTATCAATCGGGGAAATACCCAGTTGAGCACCAGCGCTATAGGCACCATTGAACAATCCATCTCCCTGAGCAGGACTAGGAGCATCGCCATCATCAGCTAGATAAAGCAGTGATAGATTGATGGCATCACTAAATTGATAGGTGAAACCGCCACCAGCTCCTTCTGGTCCGCGATGGGTTACGGGGTTGCGGCGATTAAACCGGGATAACGCACCAACGCCACTGCTTTCCAGGAACGGGTTGGTCGGGTCAAAAACGTCATCCAAGGCAAGGCCAGATGTTCCCACATAAGCCGTGAATTTTGTACCAATGGGGAAACGGTAGAACACGTCAGGAATTTCCACATCGTTGCCACTATCCGCATCATGACCCAAGCGAGCCATGTCGGTACCAGTCACATCACTGAGTTGAGTAAAGTTTCCTGCCTCCAAACGAATTCTCAACCGGTCTTTCCCGGTGAAGCTGGTATTTAAGTTCAAACGTACCCGGTTGCTTAAGGTAATGTTTTGATCAATGTCATCTCCACTACCATCAGCTTGTTCTTCCCCAAAGGCACCAGCGAAGGTAAAGATCACCTCCCCTTGGAGTTTGGTGGTGGTAGAGAACTGATGGTCTTCTAGGAAAGCCACTCGACCTTCTAGGTTATCCACCCGTGCCCCTAGGGTAGCCAATTCTGCTTCAAACTCTTGAATCAGCCGTTGCAGGGTTTCCAAGTCTTCCCTGGTAATAAAATCAGCGGTGCTCGCCGCAATTAACCGCTCAATCTGGTTCAAGCAAGCATTTAAACCAGCCGCAAACTCATAACGAGTAGTTGCCCGGTTTCCACGGAATGTGCGGTTAGGATAACCAGCAATACAACCATACCTTTCTACCAGAGAGCGCAAAGCTTCATAGGCCCAGTCACCAGGAGATACATCCCGCAGTTGAGAAACACTGGTCACCTGCTCTAGGGCATCTACATCAGTACTGTTGCTGTTGTAGAGATTGATTTGTTTTAAAATTTGCGAGTTAGACTCACCCTTAGACTCACCGTTACCCTGGGCAACCGATAGCTCTTGTGGAGCCGGAAGGGTTTCAGTAGAAGATGCCTCAAGCTTGGGAGCACCATAGGCGCTGTTAGCCACCAGTAATGAAGCCCCTAGCAAAGCCGGGCTATATTTGATCGTATTCCAAAAACTTGTTGACATCCTTTGTCAATCAACCTCAACCCTAGTAGATTATACTCTTGGACTCAAATTAGTCCCCAACCCTTTATCTTAACCACTAGAATTAGTTATGTCTAGGACAACTCTGGATTAGCATATCATTTTTTGTGATCTTTCGAGAAAGATACTCATCCTCGATTGTAGTCACTTATGATATAGTAGTCGCCAGCGATGCAGAGGTGCGACCCGTGGCGAATTTAATTCTTAATGCGGAAAGCGCACCTAAGCGGTCTTGGGGGTTTCCACGGGGCTTACAGCGATGCAGCGCGGTCTTGGGGGTTTCCCCCATGAGCGACTGCATCAAGACAGGTGCGGACGCAGGTTCCGCACACAGCCCCTCCCCATGAGCGACTGCATCAAGACAGGGCACTCTAGAATTTTTAAATAAAAATAAAACCCTAGAACTTATAGGAAATGACAAAAGTCTCAAACCTAAGTAAGCGCAAGAGTTTGACTTCTGACTTCTGACTTCTCCTAAACTAATCAGCTATCTGCTAATAAATTACAGCAGATAGCTGATCGCAAACCCTAGAATTATTACCTAGAACTTAAAGGTGGTACGGATGGCTCCAACCCAAATCGTATCATTGTCATCATCGTGATTAGGATTGAAAATCACGTAGGCTCCTGGAGTAATCATGATGTTGTTGGTGATGGGGAATTTGTACTGTGCTTCAATTAGGTAAGAAGTATCATCATCTTCTGCATCAGTACCATCAATTTCGGTAGCCCTAGGTGGCACACCTCCAGCAATACTGAACACAGCTCCCTCTTTGCCTAAATCAATGAAAGACAGGTTGGCTGCCCAAGTGAAAATGTCAGCATTGTCACCCTCTTCAACAATCTCACCATTCTCGTGAATAAAATCATCTTCAGCGATCGCATCAATATAACCAAACCAACCGCCGATGTGAATTTGTTCGGTCAGGCGAAAACTGGCTTGTGCTCCAAAGCGATTGGCAGAGGTAGCCACCTCCTCGCCGAAGGGCTCCTTGGCAAGGCTACTCCCAGTGCTACCGGAAAGGTTGACATCGCCTCCTGGCTGGTAGCTACGGACGTAGGTCAAAGATAACTCCAAGTTATCAATGGGTGAAATACCCAGTTGAGCACCAGCGCTATAGGCACCATTGAAAAGTCCATCTTTCTGAGCAGGACTTGGAGCATCATCCCCGTCAGCTAGATAAAGCAGTGATAGACTCAGGGCATCACTAAATTTATAGGTGAAACCGCCACCAGCTCCCTCTGGCCCGCGATAGGTTACGGGGTTACGGCGGTTAAACCGGGATAAGGCACCACTGCCACTGCTTTCCAGCCAGGGGTTGGTGGGGTCGAAAATGTCATCTATGTCAAGGTCAGCGGTGCCCACATAAGCCGTGAATTTTGTACCAATGGGGAAACGGTAGTACAACTTAGTAATTTCCACATCATTGCCACCATCCGCATCATGACCCAAGCGAGCCATGTCGGTACCAGTGACATCACCACTGAGCTTAGTAAAGTTCCCTGCCTGCAAACGAGTTCTCAACCGGTCTTTACCAGTGAAGCTGGTATCGAAAATCAGACGTACCCGGTTACTTAAGGTAATGTTTTCATCAATGCCAACCTGATTCTCATCATCATCATCTATTTCTCCCCTGACATCATCATCAGCTTGTTTTTCCCCAAATGCACCAGCGAAGGTAAACAGAACCTCCCCTTTGAGTTTAGTGGTGGTGGAGAACTGATGGTCTTCTAGGAAAGCCACCCGACCTTCTAGGTTATCCACCCGTGCCCCTAGGGTAGCCAATTCGGCTTCAAACTCTTGAATCAGCCGTTGCAGGGTTTCCAAGTCTTCCCGGGTAATAAAATCAGCGGTGCTAGCTGCAATTAACCGCTCAATCTGGTTCAAGCAAGCATTCAAACCAGCCGCAAACTCATAACGGGTAGTTGCCCGGTTTCCACGGAATGTGCGGTTAGGATAACCAGCAATACAGCCATACCGTTCTACCAGAGAGCGCAAAGCTTCATAAGCCCAGTCTCCAGGAGATACATCCCGCAGTTGGGAAACACTGGTGACCTGGTCTATCGAATCTACATCCGTGCCCTGGTTGTTGTAGATATTGATTTGTTGTAGAATTTCCGAGTTAGACTCACCCGTAGCCTGGGCAACGGTTAGCTCTTGTGGAGCCACTTTAGTTTCAGTAGAAGATTCCTCCAGGCTGGGAGCACCATAGGCACTGTTAGCCACCAGCAGTGAAGCCCCTAGCAAAGCGGGACTATATTTGATCGTATTCCAAAAACTTGTTGACATCTTTTCTCAATCAACCTCACACCTAGTAGACAACACTCTTGGACTCAATGCAGTCCGCCACTTTGTCCTACAACCACGAAAATTCGTTAGTTATAGGACAACTCTGGATTAGCATATCATTTTTTTTGTGATTTTTCGAGAAAGATACTCATCCTCGATTTTAGTCACTTACGATACAGCAGTCGCCAGCGATGCAGAGGTGCGACCCGTGGCGAATTTAATTCTTAATGCGGAAAGCGCACCTAAGCGGTCTTGGGGGTTTCCACGGGGCTTACAGCGATGCAGCGCGGTCTTGGGGGTTTCCCCCATGAGCGACTGCATCAAGACAGGTGCGGACGCAGGTTCCGCACACAGCCCCTCCCCATGAGCGACTGCATCAAGACAGGGCAGTTAGGACATGACAAAAGTCTCACACCCTTTGTAAGCGCAAGAGTTTGACTTGTGACTTGTGACTTGTGACTTCTCCTAAACTAGTCAGCTATCTGCTGATAAATCACAGCAGATAGCTGATAGCAATACCTAGAATTTGTACCTAGTATTTTTACTTAGAACTTAAAGGTGGTACGGATGGCTCCAACCCAAATCGTATCATTGCCTTCATCGTGATTAGGATTGAAAATCACGTAGGCTCCTGGAGTAATCAGGATGTTCTTGCTAATGGGGAATTTGTACTGTGCCTCAACCAGGTAGGAAGTATCTTCATCTTCTTGTTCGGTACCATCAATTTCGGTAGCCTTAGGTGGCACACCCCCGGCAATACTGAACACAGCTCCCTCTTTGCCTAAATCAATGAAAGACAGGGTGGCTAGCCAAGTGAAGATGTCAGCATTGTCACCTTCTTCTACCGTACCATTATCATCTTCTGCTTCAGCATCAATATAACCAAACCAACCGCCGATGTGAATTTGTTCGGTCAGGCGCAAACTGGCTTGTGCTCCTAAGCGATTGGCAGAGGTAGCCGTATTACCGAATGGTTCCTGGGCCAGTTCACTACCAGTGCTACCCGAAAGATTGACACTGTCTCCTGGCTGGTAACTACGGACGTAGGTCAAAGATAGATCCAAATTATCAATGGGGGAAATACCCAGTTGAGCACCAGCGCTATAGGCACCATTGAACAATCCTAAGCCCTCACCGGGATTAGAAGCATCACCATCATCAGCCAAATAAAGTACTGATAGTTTCAAGGCATCACTAAATTTATAGGTGAAACCGCCACCAGTTCCGGTTACTCCCCGATGAGTTAGGGGGTTACGGCGGATAAACCGGGATAAGCCACCACTGCCACTGCTTGCCAGGATGGGGTTGGTCGGGTTGAAAATGTCATGCAAGTCCAGGCCAGTGGTTCCCACATAAGCCCTTAATTTCTTACCAATGGGGAAGCGGTAGTGCAATTCAGTAATTTCCACATCGTTGCCACCACCGGCATCATGACCCAAGCGAGCCATGTCGGTACCAGTCACACTACTGAGCCTAGTAAAGTTCCCTGCCTGCAAACGAGTTCTCAACCGGTCTTTACCGGTGAAACTGGTATCGAAGTTCAGACGTACCCTGTTGCTGAAGGTAATGTTTTCATCAATGCCTTCCTGAGCTTCTTCGTCATCATCATCGTCTTCGTCATCTCCATCTAATCGCCTTTCTTCAGCTTCAGCTTGTTCTTCCCCAAAGGCACCAGCAAAGGTAAACAGAACTTCCCCTTTGAGTTTGGTGGTGGTGGAGAACTGATGGTCTTCTAGGAAAGCCACCCGACCTTCTAAGTTATCCACCCGTGCCCCTAGGGTAGCCAGTTCTGCTTCAAACTCTTGAATCAGCCGTTGCAGGGTTTCCAAGTCTTCCCTGGTAATAAAGTCCGCTGTGCTCGCCGCAATTAACCGCTCAATTTGGTTCAAGCAAGCATTCAAACCAGCCGCAAACTCATAACGGGTAGTTGCCCGGTTTCCACGGAATGTGCGGTTAGGATAACCAGCAATACAGCCATACCGTTCTACCAGAGAGCGCAAAGCTTCATAAGCCCAGTCACCAGGAGATACGTCCCGCAGTTGGGAAACACTGGTGACCTGGTCTATCGAATCTACATTTGTGCCCTGGTTGTTGTAGATATTGATTTGTTTTAAAATTTCCGAGTTAGACTCACCCGTAGCCTGGGCAACCGTTAGCTCTTGTGGAGCCACTTGAGTTTCAGTAGAAGATTCCTCAAGGCTGGGAGCAGCATAGGTATTGTTAGCCACCAGCAGCGAAGCCCCTAGCACAGCGGGACTATATTTGATAGTATTCCAAAAAATTGTTGACATCCTTTGTCAATCAACCTCACACCTAGTAGACAACACTCTTGGACTCAATGCAGTCCGCAATTTTTTCCTATAACCACTACAATTCGTTAGTTATAGGACAACTCTGGATTAGCATATCATTTTTTGTGTGATCAGGGGAGCTAGCTTTTCGAGAAAAATACTCGATTGTAGTGACTTACGATACCAATCCTTTTAAGCAACAGAGCAATCGTTGTCTGTGCGCTCTAGATTATACGGCTTGAGGTTGAAGGGGAGGTAAGGCTTTGGTAATAATCAGGTTAAGAAAGATGCTTTTATGTTTAGCTGTCCGGCAAAATTCATCCCACACCTAATGCTTAGCATAGGTGTGGGATGAATTTTGCACAGGGTATTATAAAATTGCTATAATATATGTACTGATAAACAAAGCCGTTCGCGTAGCGTGGCCTACGGCCTTAAATGCTGGGCAAGTCAGCCACTTACGTGCCT
>NZ_JAAHFZ010000003.1:107767-221357 GCF_010672795.1 Moorena sp. SIO1G6 | reverse complement strand
CTCCTCAAGGATGGGGTTTTCACCCATATCCGTTAGATAGTTAGGATTTTTGAGGTTTTAACCCTCGCGAATCCCCCAACCCATACCCTTTCAGTTTCTGAAAGCTCCTGGTTGGAACGAACCGCACGATAAGTTCCCGTGTGCCCCACGGTACCCAAGGCTCTGCTTAGGATATTTTTAGCAGCATTGTGTTCGCGAAGCGGTTCCGAAGGAACATCACGAGCCAGCCGACACCCGCATTTACAGGCATGGGTTCTAGTCGATAAAGATTTCTTGACCACTTCACCACAGCTGGAACAATTTTGGCTTGTGTAGGCTGGATTAACTGCGACAGTTATCCGACCAAACTTTTGGCCGAAATACTCTAACCACTCTCGAAATTGGTACCAACCTGCATCGTTAATAGACTTAGCTAAACAGTGGTTTTTAACCAGGTTTTTAACTCTTAAATCTTGCCTTCGGCACGCTGCGCGAACGTAGGCGACCAGGTCGTTAGACCGGATTACGCAGCGCGCCGGAGACGAAACCTTAGATAGTGGAGCCTTTATGGGTGTTCGGCTTTGCATAAAAGGGTTAAATCTTTTGTAATAAGGCTCCACTATCTTACGGTAACTTCTAACCAGTCTCTTGGCGTGCTCTTCACGTTGTCTACTTATTTTAAGGTGTGTCCTACCTAGTCTATTAATTGCTTTTTTACGGTTAGCAGAGCCTTTCTTTTTTCGAGAAACTCGACGTTGATAAAATATAGCGCGCTTTTCACCTTTTTTGTAAAACCTGGGATTAGGTTCAGAGTATCCGTCAGAGTCGGTATAAAATTCCTTCAAGCCTAGGTCCAATCCAACAGTAAAGCCAGTGGCTTCTAATTGTTCTGAATTGTCTACTTTGACGCAAAAATGGACATAGTAACCATCGGCTTTTTGGACAATCCGAACTCGCTTGATTAATTTTTGTTCGAATCTCCACAAGTCCCATGTACCCTTGAGCTTGACTTTTCCGATCCCCTTCTTGTCGGTGAATTTTATGGACTTATTATCTGGGGATAACTTCCATCCAGATTGCTTATACTCGACTGACCTAGAATGTTTCTTGAAACGAGGATAACCCTTCTTTCCAGGAATTTTCTTTTTGCAGTTATCGAAGAAACGTTTGATAGCACGTTCTACGTTCTCAACAGAGGCTTGGCAAGCATGACTATTGAGGTCTTTAACAAATTCAAACTCTTCCCTTAGTTGAGTGTTGTATCGATAGAGTTCTTTCTTCCCTGTTCCACGATTGTCCATCCAATACCGAAGTACCTTGTTACGGACAAAACGAGCCGTTCTAATGGCTTCATTTATTGCCAACTTTTGAGGCTCTTTAAGGACAGCCTTGAATTCCATAACCAACACTTAAAATCACCTCCTTGGTATTGATGCATTGCTTTCTATTATAGTCGATATCTTAGGACGAAAATTTTCGGGCAGTTAGGGAATAAATTCCTGTTCGGGCTAACCCCATGGTTTGAAGTTACCGTAAGGAGAGTGGAGCCTTAATCAATAAGTTTTAACCTTTTTATGCATAGCCTGCCAACCATAAAGGCTCCACTCTCCTAAGGTTTCGTCTCCGGGATAGAATCCAGGGGCTTGCGCCCTCAGGGTCTTTGGTCAGCCAACTTGGGGCTTGCTTCCATCCTGAGCTTGAAACTACCCTACATTTAGGTGCGACCCGTGGCGAATTTAATAATTAGATGCGGAAAGCTCACCTTTCCGCTATTTTATGGGCTATGTCTAAAAAAAAATGCCTATTGCTGTTTGGCGATCGCCCCTAGCTCGCGCAATCCATCACAATCGCAGCCTACCTTATGCTCGTTACTTTCAACTGGCAACCGTTGACCCCAAGGGCTATCCTGCTAACCGCACCGTAGTTTTTCGGGGTTTTTTGGACAACTCCAACCAACTCAAAGTTATTACCGATACCCGTAGCCAGAAAATTCACGACATTAATCATCATCCCTGGGGAGAAGTTTGTTGGTACTTTCCCAACACTCGCGAACAATTTCGTTTAGCAGGCCAGTTGACCCTGATCACTGCTGATTATCCTGACGAAGGACTTCAACAAGTCCGCCAGCAGACTTGGCAAAATCTTTCCGATGCAGCTCGCTTACAATTTGCGTGGCCTGACCCTGGTGTTGCTAGAGTACCAGATAAACAAGCCTTTTCCCCACCACCACCTGCCCTAGATCAGCCTTTGCCAAATTTTTGCCTATTATTGCTCGAACCAGTCAAGGTTGATCACCTAAGGTTGCAGGGTTTCCCCCAAAACCGATGGCTTTACTACCAAGACAGTTCTGGGGAGTGGTTTCAAAAAGCTGTTAATCCTTAGCTTCGGGGTCACACCAAAATGGGTGTGGTTAAAATATTCTATTGTGTTACTAATCCGATTCCCTGTCTAGAGCCAACAGGAACGACAGGTAAAACCTTCAACCTTTAACCTGCTAACATTTGACAACTAGCTCAAATCCCATAACTATCTAAACACTGCCGAATTTCTTTATCCTGGAGATCACAACATGGGGCTTTAGCCCCCTTCTCTGGAGCATCTGGTGTTGAAGAGTGATCAGACATCATTGATGCCATTGAAGATCTTTGCTGAGTTAACTCTTGTAGCTGTTGTTCGAGAGACTCAATCCGGTCTACTAACGCTCGAATTACTTTGGCTTCTGAGTCAGGCAAGCTACCATGTTCAAGGGGATTGACTCGTACACCGGAACGATAGACAATCCGACCTGGTATACCGACCACAGTACAATCGGAAGGAACATCTCGCAAGACCACTGACCCAGCACCAATGCGGACATTATTACCAATTTGGATATTCCCTAGCACCTTAGCACCAGCTCCCACCACCGCATTTTCTCCTAGAGTAGGGTGGCGCTTCCCACTTTCCTTTCCTGTACCGCCGAGGGTAACACCTTGATAGATTAGACAGTAGTCTCCCACAATGGCGGTTTCTCCAATCACCACACCCATACCGTGGTCGATAAACACACCATGACCAATTTTGGCACCCGGATGAATTTCAATACCTGTAACAAATCGGGATAACTGACTGAGCAGTCGAGGAATGAATGGAATCCCAATCCCATGTAACCAGTGACAGCAGCGATGGAACAGCAGAGCCTGTAAGCCGGGGTAGCAGAACAAAACCTCAAGCCAGTTCCGAGCAGCTGGGTCACGCTCAAAGATAATACGGAAGTCAGCAATCAGGGCAGATAGCACTAGGGGTCACCATAATTAACGCTTGAACAAATTACTAACTAGTTTACCTTGTCTTGATGGAATAGCGAGTGGGGGTTTCCCCCAAGACCGCGCTACCTCGCTGCATCGCTTTTTGGTTACTCAACAGCCGTCAGGGTGTAATCCCACCGTTGTCCTCCCTCAAAGGCACCAACCCAGATTTGGTATGTGCCAGCTGGCCAATTTTGTGCAGTTATGCTGGCATCTTTTTTGGAACCTGTATCATCCCCACAAAGGATTTGATTGTTGGGAAACTGAATCAGTAAAGTGGTATCCTTTCCCTCTGTGTTGACCCCTATAGTTAAACTGGGTAAATCTGCCTCCAAAACCATCAGGTGATCTGGAGTAGGGTCTCCAAAACCAATACAGGGATCATTGTTGCGATCGCTATTTGCCATCGATGACAACGAGTAAGCACCACCGGTGTGACCACTGACTTCTCCCTGACTTGGGGAAAAACCCGGTGATAAGTTTAAAGAAGCAAAATTCGCTGTCTGAGATAAAACGGGCATAGAACAGAGGGCTACTATTAAAGCTATGACTCCTCTAACACCTTGTCGCACCATTGCAAAACCCTCCTAAGACTAGTTGTTACTATTTCCTCCCTATTTGAGTAGCAGTAAACTATTAGAAATTACAGTACTTACTTATATTTTCCTATAAACCTCTGTTGTTCGATAGCAACACCTGTGACACTCTGCTATCTGCCACATTAATTATTATTTGATACCTTTGGCGTTAATTTATTCCTTAGCAATTAGCTATCAGCTATCAGCTAATGCGCACGCTACTTGAGGTGCTATCAGCTATCAGCTATCAGCTATCAGCTATCAGCTATCAGACAATGCCTGAATACTTAGATGGACAAATGCCCAAACTTTCAATTTTGTAAAATCTCGAACTATTAAATTATCGTGTTCGATGTTTATTTTATAAATGATAGCTGAGGGCTGACAGCTGATGTTAATCCTGATATTAACTACTTTAAATATTGCTACATATTAATCAGCCACCATAGCTGATCACCCCATCATCTGCTCATTATATTTAGGGTGAATAAATAAAATTGCGATTACTAGAGGTAGAATAAAGGTCAAAACTACGAAAACAAGCGCGTTACAGCTATTTACGTCCTATGGTCGCTCAATCGTTTGATCAACCTCTTCTTGAAATCAGTGTTGAACAACTGGCAAGGCAGATGGCAGATTCCCCGGAGCAGTTACAGCTTATTGATGTCCGAGAACGGCAAGAAGTTGCGATCGCTTCTATAGAAGGGTTTGAAATTCTGCCTTTGAGTGAATTTGCTCAGTGGTCTGGGGAAATCTCTACTCGCTTTGACCCCACAGCTGAAACCATGGTCATGTGCCATCATGGTATGCGCTCGGCTCAGATGTGTCAGTGGTTAATCAGTCAGGGGTTCACGAATGTCAAGAATGTAGCTGGGGGTATTGACGCATACTCAATCATAGTTGATCATAGCATTCCTCGTTACTAATTGCAGCTCACTACTAACTACTGCTATGAGTAGATTCTGCTATCTTAGAACAAATGTTCTTACAGCAAATATTTTTAGATAAAATGTATTAATAACCAACTTAATCCTTGGGTGAGCAGACGCTGCCATAGCTATGGATAAATCCCAGATACTTCCAAGTTTCACCAAAACCAACCCTGATTTTTGGTGATTGATTGGGATATCTAATTATCAGCCCTACTGTTTTGGACTAAAGCAGGCTTAACTAGACCCAGCTTTTAGGCAACATTCCATTATTAGTATGTTTGATCACCTTAATGGTAACTCCTCCCTCTAATTTAGACTTTTTTCCCTTTCAAATTAAGTTCAGCTTTGGTTCAAAATGTCTCGCCAACAACTAAGTTTAACAACTCGGCAACAACATATTCTCTGGGCGACTATTCGTCACTATATTGCCACGGCGGAACCGGTTGGTTCTAAAGCCTTGGTTCAAGAATATGACCTGAGTGTTAGTCCAGCCACGATTCGCTCTTGCATGAGTATGTTGGAAAAAGTTGGACTACTATATCAACCCCACACCTCTGCAGGTAGGGTTCCTTCTGATTCAGGTTATCGAACCTATGTTGACCAGCTGATTCAACCGTCAGAAACCTTGAGTCAGTATGTTGAAAATTTACTGGCAGAGAAGTTGAACTGGGAGGAAGCTAAGTTTGAGGTATTGCTAAGGGATGCTGCTCAAATTCTGGCAACAGTCAGTGGATATATTGCTTTAATTACTTTCCCTGACAATCGCACTACTCGCCTGCGCCATCTACAGTTGATGCACCTAGAGCTAGGACAGGTGATGTTGATTATAGTTACGGATAGTTATGAGACTCAGTCGGTATTGATGAATCTGCCCCACTCAGAGGATGATAAGACCGTTGATGAGTCGATTGTGGAGCGGGAGTTAAAAATATTATCTAACTTTTTGAATAGTAAGCTGCGAGGGCGAACTCTCACGGAATTGGAGAAATTAGATTGGAGTGAATTAGACCGAGAATTTGTCCGCTATGCGGATTTTTTAAGCAATTTATTAACTGAGTTGACCCGTCGCACTGTAGTACCTAAGTCCAGCCCGATTATGATTCGTGGCATCTCAGAGGTGTTGCGTCAACCAGAATTTGCGGAAATAGACCAGACTCTAGACTTGCTCCATCTGTTGGAAGAGGAACAGGAGCAATTGTGGTCAGTAATCTTTAAAGTACCGGAAGAGTTGGAATTTAAGTCTCGTGTGAAAATTAGGATTGGTGCCGAGAATTCCTTGGAACCGATGCGTGGCTGTACCTTGGTATCTGCTAACTATCAGCAAGACCAAGTCCCAGTGGGAAGTGTCGGAATTATTGGACCAACTCGCATGATTTATGAAAATGCGATCGCATTAGTGGAAGCAGCGGCGGATTATCTAACGGAAGCCTTGAGTCAACCAGCGTAAAGGGAAGTGTTACCGTAACGGCAAGACCTTGATCGGAAATGCTCCATCAAGCTCTTTGTCCAAATTATTCTAATTACTATACTTAACCGGACTTGAACAATTTCTAAGCCCCAACTCAGTTGCGTCCCTAAAACAGAGAGCATTGATCACCATAGGTAGAGATGCACCCGAATCGACCCATTCCCCTTGCCACTGGGTGGGCAAGTCACAGATTTCCGTAGCTTCTTCAGAGTTTAGGAGCTCGATATCCAGGAAGGTCCGTCTCTTTCCTGGTTGTCTCAGCAGAAGACTCACTATGATCCCAGGTTTTGTTGATAATATCCTGGATTTGACTGTTTAAATCTAAATCTTGCCAAATCCCAATCGCAGCGTTAGCTCCGACCACAATTGTGCTTATAACTGCTATCGGAGTTCTCGCTTTTCTGAAAAAGTCTCTTAGACGCTTCATATCAGTATGTTTAATGATGTACATCTTTTGTATATCACATGTATATCATATTTTACCACTAGGAGACTGGTTGACGTGGGGGATATTTTTTGAAAAATAGCCTAAATACCTAGATTGACAGGGTTATAGGAACCAGATCATAGTAATTTCTGATCACACTAGCCTCCAAAAAAGCTATAATACGTATATCACTAGCCTCCAAAAAAGCTATAATACGTATATCATTAGCCTCCAAAAAAGCTATAATACGTATATCACTAGTTAATGTCAATAAATTGTTATGTCTAGGAAACTAGTTAGCTTCAGACTATCTGAAGACCTAGCACAAGCCCTCAAAGAGCGCGCTGAGGAGAAGGGCATTTCAGTTACAGAGTTAATCAACAGACTCCTAAGACAGGGTTTGGAAATCGATGACTCAAATGCTATTGATTTCGCAGCCACAGTAGAGAATCAACCGAATCAATCTATGTCAAAAGAGCATAACATAATAAACATAGACCAGAGGAATTCTTTTATCGGTTTTGGTTACGCGAGAATAGTTAATAATAGCAAAATAGTTAATGATCAGTACTACCATGCTATAGCCCAAAAACAAAATTTGGCAGAGGCAGCAGCAGAGATTCAGCAACTCCTAAACCAACTCTCACAAACCAACCCAACCACAACCGAAATTCAAAAATTAACAGTTGTCGCTGAGGCTGCTGAAGAAATCAAGAGTAATCCGACCCTGAAACCTAAAGTGATAAATGCCTTGAAAGCTGGAGAAATTGAATCCTTCAAAGAAGCTATAGACCACCCGCTGGTGAATATTTTGATGGCAATGATTGAGGGCTGGACAGATTGATAGTGTAAGGTTGATAAAGGTTTATAATGGATAAGATTTTTCCAGCTAGTCGTATTTTAATTCGAGTTGTAAACATACTAATTTAGGCAAGAGGCAAGAGGCAAAAGGCAAGAGAGAATAAAATATATAGGTATTTTGGGTAATGTAAAAAACTGTAATAACTTTTTAAAATGTATGGATAAACCTTCCCTATACCAGCAAGACTTTTATGCTTGGACTCAGCAGCAGGCCCAAGCACTGAAGCATAAGCAATTTTCTAAGCTTGATTGGCAGCATCTGGAGGAAGAAATTCAAGCATTGGGAAGACAGGAATATCGGGAATTGGTAAGTCGCCTTTGCGTTCTTCTTGGTCATCTGCTCAAGTGGCAGTATCAGCCAGAGAATCGTAGCCGCAGTTGGTTTTTGAGTATTAGAGAGCAACGTCGGGCTATTAAACGGCATTTACGGCAAAATCCCAGCTTAAAGTCTCGGCGGTCAGAAGCAATGATCGATGCCTATGAAGCAGGTCTTGATTTGGCTTTGCGGGAAACTAATTTACCAATACGAACGTTTCCAGAAGCTTGTCTTTATTCCTTTGAAGAGGTGATTGAGGAGAGTTTTTTGTGTGATACTAGCCAAGATTGGGAAAATTAGCTTGTTGGTTGAGTCAACAACGTTTGAGCCACATTACTTATGCTTTTCAGGCAAAAGGCAAAAGGCAAAAGGCAAAAGGCAAAAGGCAAAAGGCAAAAGGCAATAATAAAGAGGGTTTCAGGCAGGGCTGTTTCATTCTAAATTGCAATATTTTATGCATTGATGAGGATAAGTCTTTTCAGCCTTCGAGCATTCAGGTATGTGATGGCTGAAAGCATTTAAACTCGTTACCTAGATCCAGAATGAAATAACCCTGGGTTTCAGGAGAACGGTAGTGATAAGCATGTAGTGATTTGGCTAATGTCTGATCAAAGTAACGGAAGCTAAAATCACTACTTGTATACCACTACCTCCTATGAGAGCAAAACCGTAAGCTGTTCGCGTAGCGTGCGCGTAGCGCTTAAGCTGATAGCTGTTCGCGTAGCGTGCGCGTAGCGCTTAAGCTGATAGCTGTTCGCGTAGCGTGCGCGTAGCGCTTAAGCTAATAGCTGATAGCTTACACAAAAGCTAATTCGTGATATAATCCTGTAGAGCTTTTACTCCCAGTGGTTGCGACTGTAGTGAACGAATTGCTGCTGCTGTGGCTTTAGCACTAGCAATTGTAGTTACAATCGGAATCTTATAGCCTAATGCTGTGCGACGAATTAACCGCCCATCGGCATAGGCATCTTCTCCAGAAGGGGTATTAATAATTAGCTGAATCTTTTGATTCTTAATCCAATCCAAGACATGGGGACGTCCTTCATGGAGTTTTAACACCAACTCCACATCCAGTCCATGCTCTTGCAGCACTTTGCGAGTCCCATCCGTTGCCACTAGCTCGAATCCCAACTCGATTAAGTCTTTCGCCACTGGTACCACATTTAGCTTATCTCGGTGATTGGTGGAAACGAACACTGTGCCAGACAGGGGTAAACGCTGACCAGCTGCTAATTCTGCTTTGGCAAATGCCTTGCCAAAATCTGTGTCAATCCCCATTACTTCCCCAGTAGAACGCATTTCTGGTCCGAGGAGGGTGTCTGTACCAGGAAATTTCTCAAAGGGCAATACCGCTTCTTTGACTGCAATGTGCTTAGGGCTAGCTTCTTCAGTTAACCCAAGGGATTCCAAGGTCTCACGGGACATAACCCGAGATGCTAACCCCGCCAGGGGTACCCCTGTTGCCTTGGAAACATAGGGAATTGTTCGGGATGCTCTGGGATTGGCTTCGAGAATGTAAACGGTTTCCCCCTGCACCGCAAATTGAATATTCATCAACCCCACCACCTTCAAAGCTTTGGCCAGCTGGTAAGTCCAAGTGCGCATAGTTTCCAAAGCAACGGGTGTTAGAGAGGTGTGGGGTAAAGAACAAGCGGAGTCCCCGGAGTGAATCCCTGCCTGTTCGATGTGTTCCATGATGCCACCAATCACTACCCGACCAGTATGATCTGCGATCGCATCCACATCTACCTCTACTGCATTCTCTAAAAACTTATCAATCAGAATTGGATGCTCTGGTTCCACCTGCACCGCAAACTTCATGTAGCGTTTCAAATCCTCATCGGAATAGACAATTTCCATAGCCCGTCCCCCCAACACATAAGACGGACGCACCACCACTGGATAACTAATCCGCTTGGCCACCTCTAGTGCTTCCCCATAACTGCGAGCAATTCCATTGGGTGGCTGCTTAATATCTAACTTCCGCAAAATCTTCTCAAACCGCTCCCGATCCTCAGCTACGTCGATTGAGTCGGGAGAGGTTCCCCAAATTTGGGTTACCAGTTGTTGGTTGCCAACCTTCAACCTGCTAACCTTCAAGGCTTCTTGCAACGGCACTGCTAACTTAAGCGGTGTCTGTCCCCCAAACTGAACAATAATCCCTTCCGGATTTTCCGCCTCAATAATATTGAGTACATCCTCTTTGGTCAGGGGCTCAAAATATAAGCGATCGCTTGTATCATAATCTGTAGAAACTGTCTCTGGGTTGGAGTTGACCATGATTGTCTCAAACCCCTGCTTACTCAGAGCATAAGATGCATGACAACAGCAATAGTCAAACTCAATTCCCTGACCAATCCGGTTTGGTCCCCCACCTAAAATCATCACCTTCCGCTGATCCGAAGGTATTACTTCCGACTCTTCTTCATAAGTGGAGTAATAATAAGGTGTAAATGCCTCAAACTCTGCTGCACAGGTATCTACTAGCTTATATGCTGGTACTACTCCTAGATGCTTACGGTATTGACGCACCTGATCTTCCGAGGTCTTGGTAGCAAAAGCAATTTGGCGATCGCTAAATCCCTGACGTTTGACTGCCCATAACTGTTCTTTGTTCAAGGTTTCCAATGGCGTACGTTTGAGGAATTTTGACGTTTCCAGCAATTCCAGCAACTTATCCAAAAACCAGGGGTCAATTCCTGTGAGTTCCTGTACTTCTTCTCGGGTCATCCCTAGCATCAAACCATGACCCACCGTGAAGATACGTTCTGGATTCGGGGTTCGTAAACCATAGCGCACTTGTTCGAGAGATGGCAGCTTCTCTTTGCGATCGCATCCCCACCCGAACCGTCCAGTTTCCAGGGAGCGCAACGCTTTCTGAAACGATTCTAGAAACGTCCGTCCAATCGCCATTGCTTCTCCCACTGACTTCATTTGAGTAGTAAGGATTGGTTTACTACCGGGAAACTTCTCAAAGGCAAAGCGGGGTACCTTAGTTACCACATAGTCAATAGTTGGTTCAAAGGAAGCAGGAGTTTGTTTAGTAATATCGTTGGGAATTTCATCGAGGGTATATCCCACGGCTAATTTAGCAGCAAACTTAGCAATCGGGAACCCTGTTGCTTTCGAGGCTAGGGCAGAACTGCGGGAAACCCGAGGATTCATCTCAATTACAATGACCTGGCCATTGATGGGATTCACAGCAAACTGAATATTTGACCCCCCGGTTTCAACCCCAATCTCCCGAATAATTTTAATCGAGTAATCCCGCAACCGTTGGTATTCCTTATCCGTCAGGGTTTGAGCGGGAGCAACAGTAATCGAATCCCCAGTATGAATCCCCATCGGGTCAACATTTTCAATGGAGCAGATAATTACTACATTATCTGCCAAATCTCGCATCACCTCTAACTCATACTCCTTCCAGCCCAACAAAGACTGTTCCACCAGGATTTGAGACACTGGCGAAGCATCCAAACCCCCCTGAGCCATTGTTTCGTATTCTTCTTTGTTATAGGCAATGCCACCACCACTACCCCCCAGGGTAAAAGCCGGGCGAATAATCAGCGGGTAAGAGCCGATTTTTTGTGCGATCGCTTTAGCCTCTTTGAGATTATTCGCAATTCCCGAAGGACAGACCCCTACCCCAATCCTTTCCATTGCTTCCTTGAACAACAGGCGGTCTTCAGCCTTTTCTATCGCCTCTAGCTTTGCCCCAATTAGCTCCACTCCATGCTTTTCCAAAACCCCATTCTTAGCTAGGTCAACCGCAATATTCAGAGCCGTCTGACCCCCCATTGTTGGTAGTAAAGCACATGGTTGTTCTTTTTCGATCACCTTCTCGACGATTTCTGGAGTTAGGGGCTCGATGTAGGTACGGTCAGCCGTTTCTGGGTCAGTCATGATACTAGCTGGATTAGAGTTTACCAGTACCACTTCATAACCTTCTTCCCGGAGTGCCTTACAAGCCTGAGTCCCGGAATAGTCAAACTCACAGGCTTGTCCAATCACAATCGGACCAGAACCGAGGAGCAAGATTTTGTGAATATCGTCGCGGCGGGGCATAGTGGTTGCTCTGTGGTGAGATGAAAGTTATTAGATCCTGACTATTATATGCTTGCTTGCCAAATTATTCCCTAGTTATTTATCCAGCTTTTACAAAGCATCTAGCTTTTTATCCAGCTTTTACCCAACAAACCTGATTTGTTGACAGTTGACGGTTTACAGTCAACGGTTGAGTTAACCATTTTGATTAAAGCTGTCAAACTAGAGGTAGCGATTTTGCCTGTGAGTGCTATGACCGTTGCCAAGAATTCAGAAGCCACTGCGGAAGTCAATGTAATGGCTGAGTCAGAAAGTATTATCATTCCACCATGTGATTTATGGAGTGATGAACCCCCCTTGGAAAGCGATCGCCATCGAGATCAAATTGAGCTGTTACTCGCTTGCCTGAAGTGGTGGTGGCGAGAACGAAGCGACTTCTATGCTACAGGGAATCTCACTATCTATTTCAGTCCTGAGCATATTACCACCAGAGACTTTAGAGGACCTGACTTTTTTGTGGTACTCGGTACGGAAAATCGACCCCGCAAAAGTTGGGTAGTATGGGCAGAACAAGGAAAATATCCCAATGTGATTATTGAACTGCTCTCTAACAGTACAGCTAAAGTTGACAAGGGATTAAAGAAAATTCTCTACCAAGATACTTTCAGGACACCAGAATATTTCTGGTTTCACCCCGATACCCTCGATTTCCAGGGATTTCGCCTGATGGGAGGCCAGTATCAACCCCTCGACCCTAATACTCAGGGGTGGCTGTGGAGTCAGCAGTTGGAATTATTTTTAGGTGTGCATAATTCCCAGCTACGGTTTTTCAGTGGAGATCAGCAATTGGTACCAACACCAGACGAGAGAGCTCAAGCTGCTCAACAACAAGCTCAAGCTGAACGGCAACAAAGAGAATTGGCAGAAAAGCGGGTAGAGGAATTGCTAGCTAGACTCAAAGAGTTAGGTGATGAGTCAGATGCTTGATTCTCGCCATTGCTCCAACGGGCATTGGTCAACTAACTAGAAAACTAGGTAAATCCATGATCAGCTGATCGAGTGATTAGGGGGTTAATTACTAATTTTCAATTTTTAATTGATACTTTTTCATTGAAATTAATGCGAAAAGCGCTATAATAATTAGCCAATAAAGTATTGGGGAAAGACAATCATGCCTCCTTCTCCTTTTCCAGGAATGGATCCCTATGTAGAGCATCCCAGCGCTTGGCCGAATGTTCATCATCGACTAATTACTGCAATTGCCGACTCCCTGGCTCCCCAACTGCTTCCCAAATATCAAGTTTTGATTGAAGAGCGAATCTATCAAACTATAGGAACAGATTCAGTCCTAGTTGGCATTCCCGATGCAGTAGTAAAACTAACTCAGACAACACCCAATCCCACACAAACCAATCCCACAAAAACGAATGTTGCTGTCGCCTCAGCGCCAAGTAAGCCAACAACAGTTATTTTACCAATTCCTGAAAAAGTTAGGCAAGGACATTTAGAGATACGGGATATCGCCACAAGTAACCTGGTGACAGCGCTTGAAGTTCTTTCACCGACGAATAAACGCTCAGGAGAAGGACGCAAGCAGTATGAAAGAAAGCGTCAAACTATATTAGGAAGTTCAACCCATTTAGTGGAAATTGATTTATTGCGTCAGTGGGAACCTATGCCTACCTTAAGTAATGGCATTCAGAGCCATTATCGAATTCTGGTCAGTCAAAATCATCGCCGCCCTCAAGCTGATTTATATGCCTTTAATTTGCCAGATTCGATTCCTACTTTTCCACTCCCTTTGCAAGCAGAAGATACTGAACCCCTTGTCAATTTACAAGAGTTATTTAATGGAGTGTATGACCGCTCAGGGTATAGCTTTGTTATTGATTATACTCGCGAACCAGTACCCCTGTTATCAGAAGGCGATGCAGCTTGGGCTGATGGGTTGTTACGGGAAAAGGGACTGAGGTGATTGTTGATTATCAGCTGATTAATCCTCAAGCCAATTTTCATATAAGCGATCGGTAAGCATATGCGCTACGCGCACGCTACTTGAGGTGCCCTCAGCGGTCAGCCGTCAGCTTATTTTATAGCGGTTTTCCATTGAGTTAGGTACAGATTCATGGGTTTTAGGGAACAGCGGATCACAGGAACAGGCAACAGAGAAGACGGAAGACGGAAGTTGGAAGTGGGGAAAAATCCTGTTCACCTTATAGTTATGAAAAACGCTGTATTCAAAAGCAGCGATTGCACTACGCGCACCCTGCGCGAACAGTACCTTGGCCACAGGCCTTTGGCTGTTCGCGTAGCGTGCGCGTAGCGCTAATCGCTGATAGCTGATAGCTGATAGCTGATAGCTGATAGCTGATAGCTGATAGCTGATAGCTGATAGCTGAATGCTTACGTGATAAGTATAGTTTTTTATAGTTTCTATTCAACAATTATCAAGGATCCACCCAGCGACCATCAGCTTTAATTAAATTAATCAATTCCTGTACTCCTTTATCTTCAGGTACCTTTTTAATTTCCTGCTTACCGCGATACAGAGAAATATAGCCAGCTTGCTTACCTACATAACCATAGTCAGCATCAGCCATTTCCCCAGGACCATTAACAATACACCCCATCACCGCAATATCTAAGCCAGTCAGGTGTTTAGTAGCTTCCCGAACCTTATTGAGCACTTCCTCTAAATTAAATAGAGTACGACCACAGGACGGACAAGCCACATACTCCACCATAGTTTTCCGCAATCCCAGAGCTTGCAGAATACTGTAGCAAACAGGAATCTCTTTTTCTGGGGCTTCCGTAAGAGAGACACGAATCGTATCACCAATCCCCTCAGCTAGCAGAGTAGCAATACCAGCAGTAGACTTAATCCGTCCATATTCCCCATCCCCGGCTTCAGTAACACCTAAATGCAACGGGTAATCCATCCCCAACTGATTCATCCGCCTTACCATTAAGCGATAGGCGGCTAGCATCACAGGTACCCGTGAAGCCTTGAGGGAGATCACCAAATTGCGGAAATCGAGGGATTCACAGATACGAATAAATTCCAGAGCAGATTCCACCATCCCTTCTGGGGTATCACCGTAGGTAAACAGCATCCGTTCCGCTAGGGAACCGTGATTGACTCCGATGCGCATAGCTTTCCCTTGGTCACGGAGGGAAATGACTAGGGGTTCTAGGGTTTCCCGAATTTTTTCCCCAATTTCCTCAAATTCAGCTTCAGTGTATTCACTGCGATTGGCTTTGGGCTTTTCAAATACATACAATCCTGGATTAATCCGCACCTTATCCACATGCTTGGCAACTTCCAGAGCAATTTTCATGCCATTGTGATGGACATCAGCTACTAGAGGCACCGATTGATAGGTCGCTGCTAGTTTCTCTTTGATTTCGGCTAGGGCTTTAGCATGTGCCATACTCGGAACAGTGACACGGACAATCTCGCAACCAATCTCGTGCAAGCGGCGAATAGCAGCAACGGAACCATTGATATCTAAGGTATCTTCATTAATCATCGATTGCACCACCACCGGGTATCCCCCGCCAATAGTGACATTAGCCACTCTGACAGGGCGGGTTTGACGGCGGTGGATAGTAGTATCGAAAGCTGGTAATGTAGCAGCCCTTTGAGGTGTGCTTAGAGTTTGCATAACCTGTTAGTTGCTTTGGCTTAGCGAAAATAGTAGGTTTTTGTATTTATTCTCTTAGGTTCCCATAGAATCAGGCGCTTTTGGCTTAGGGGTGAGAGTTTTCTACTCAGGAAAGTCGGTAATCACCCATTTAGGGGGTTGAGATAGTTTCTTGAGCCGTGCTTCCTCACGGTGCGCGTTCACGCTTAGCTTTGAAAAAGCGCGGGGTCGCACCGCTGCCAACTCTAACATTTTGTCCAATGAAGTACCGTTAATGAACTGGGATGCCTCAGCAAGGTATTGTTTATTGGGGCATTTGTTACCTAAGATACAACCGTTGATGCAGTCTTGGGCACAATTTACATTAACTTCCACAGTACTCTCAGAGATGGTTATAGCTAGTAATGACCACCCGGGCAAATTACATTCCTCATTGGCTAAAGTCATTGCTCTCAATTTTACGTTTTTCAGGAGTCGCTTGTTTGTCTCAACTTGCTGTTCAAATTCAATTCTCTATATAATCAACTAAAGCTTTTTAATGAAATCAATTCAAATGCTAAAAGAGGTTATTGGAGTTTTCACTATGCGTCTTATTTATTAGTTCCTCAATATCTTGAGCATAAAAATCCCATAGAACAGCGAAAAATTGCTATAGATATAGCCAATCAATTAAAATACCAATTTACATTTGATATAGCTAGGTATACAGTTCACTATAATTCCCCTATCTTAAAACATGAAGACACTTATAATCCGACAAATATAGGAAACGAAGTTATTGATATTTTTTTAAAAAATTAATCTAAACAGCTATGGTGTAATTACAATTACCAAGCCCGTATTTTTGTCAAGCAAATTAAAAATTTAAATTATAGAGACTTTAAGCAAAGTCTGAAAAAATATTTATTAATTTACGTACATAATCATAAATCCTTAGCCATAGTAAATAGTAAAATTTATCAAAAAATCGATCAACTCTACATTGACTATAACCAATCAACTATAACCCTCGACTTAATTCTGCGCACCTTCAGAAGATTAGTGGAGCTTTTTACGACTGAAGATAGTCAGGAACCATCTCCTCTATTTATTTTACTAACAACTCAATAATACGCGCTCACTATTGTTAGTATTTTGCTCAAAATTGTTTTAATTTGTAAGTACGTCAAAGCACATCTAGACGTTTGTATTGCTCAAATAATTTGCTATTACGAAAACTCTCCAGAGCAATAGTGTTAGTGGTTGAAAAATTTTTGGGAATTTTTCAATATTGTTCTAGGGATTTACACTCAAAATATTGAATATAATCTAATTAAAATCGGATAAGATGATCAGCCAGATAATCCGAGGGTTATTTCTTCGGATAGCTATAGAGTATTTCCCCAATTAAAAGGGTCTGACCTGCGTGGTACTAATCTTAGTGGTGCCGATTTACGTAATACGAAATTAAGGGCTGCTGACCTGCGTGGTGCTAATCTTAGTGGTGCCAATTTAAGTCAGGCTGACTTAAGCCTTGCCAAACTCAGTGGCGCTAACTTAAGCGGTGCTAATCTTAGTGGTGTCAAGTTAATCACAGCTGACCTGAATAGTGCTGATTTGAGTAGTACCAACCTAGGCGGTGCTGATTTACGTCGTACTAATCTACAGCAAGCAAATCTCAGCAATGCCAGTTTGAAGGAGACTAATCTGCTTCATGCTGACTTACAAAATGCTGATTTGAGCGATGCTAACCTAAGTGGTGCTACTCTGCAAAATGCCAAACTCAGTGGGGTAAACCTTAGTGGTGCTAACCTTAATCGAGCTGACTTACGCCATACTAAGCTCAATCATGCCAACCTCAGCGGTGCCAAGTTGAAGCAAGCTAACTTGAACAACGCTAACCTGTGTCAAGCCAACCTCTGTCAAGCCAAGCTAAACCATAGCAATCTCAATCACGTAAACTTAGATAGTGCTAACCTTACTCAGGCTCACCTGCGTGCTGCTTCTCTGAATTATGCCAGCTTAAGGAAGACTAACCTTAGCTATGCTCAATTAAGTCATGCTCAGTTGAGTTATGGAGACCTCAGTGGTAGTGAACTCAGTTATGCTCAACTGCGTCACGTCGATCTGACTAATGCTGACTTGAGTCAGACAAATTTGATGGGTACTAACCTATTTGGTAGTAATCTTCAGAAAGCCAATGTCCAAGGTGCTAAATTTTGGTACAACGCAGTTTTGCCTGATAAAATTCAACCTGAGCTAGAACAGCGAGGAGCTATATTTATTGTTAATGGTTAATTGTTATTTAATTTTTAATGGTTAATTGACGAACAACTAAGAATGATAAAGTTTTCTAAGCAGTCAGCTATCATTCTTAAGCAGTCAGCTGAATGTTTAGGAATGATAAGTATTCAATCGGACACAATGCTACAGTGAAAGTGTCTGATATTAATGAACCTGCTTTTGCGTTGTTGCTGCCATGAGTAATTCTGCTTCCGTAAACACCAGTAACTTTTGGGACTTTGATTTTACAGCCCCTCAACCGACACAGGATACAGATTTGCTTAGGCAGCTGAATTTCGTTCCAGGGTTAAAAGACATTCTCATGGTGCGTCAGGTTCATGCTCTAGAACACGCTACTGTCTGGGTTCTAAGTCAGCGCTATGGTGCTAGTGGTGCTGGTGCAACCCCTAGCACTCCTCCATCAGATAATAATGCGATAGGAGGACTATCAACTGACCAAGGATTTTATCTCTATGGTCAGGTAAATTTGGCTGAGTTGAGACGAGCAGTACCCACTGCCCTAGAGCGACTGACTAGGGGAGAATGGAATATGGCTATCCACCCCCGCTGCGGCACGAATCTCTCAGTAGCAGTGTTTTTAGGTGCTGGACTAGGGTTGGCAGTTCATCTGTTACTGCCGCGAGGACCGATTGAACAACTGTTGGGTCTTGGCTTTGCAGGGGTGGCTGCTACTCAACTAACACCTGATTTGGGGAACTTAGCGCAACGATACTTAACTACTGCCATTCCTTTTAACCTGGCGATTGTAGACATTAGGGAAACATCTGATATCTGGGGACGTCCAGCCCATTTTGTCCAGATGCGATGGATTGACTAAGCTTCAATTGTGATTTGTCTTTGGTTAGATGAGTCCAAGAGAACCGACCGACTTATACCAATTCTTAAAATTAAGACTACAAATGGAGATGGAGATGGGGAGATGAGGAGATTTTGATTAATGGTGATTATCCGAACATGAAATAAGATGCAAGCTTTAGATGCAAGCTTGGCCAGAAAAAAAAATCCCAAATTCAGACGTTATATGTAACATATATAACGTCTGAACTTTCTTGATTTATCCTGGCTAGGAGAACATTAACTGTTTCGAGAAAGGGAAGCTTTTCCAGTAGCACGTAAGCTGACTGCTGATAGCTGTTCGCGCAGCGTGCGCGTAGCGCATAAGCTTACGGTTATTAAACTCTAGCGCCACAGTTGTGAAAAGACTGAGCTCAGTTTTTGAGTCAATCCCAAGCTCTGGGATTGACTAGCTTCTTGAACCCCCGGTTCATCCTCTGGTGAATTGCCAGGGGAAATATAGCCTGCAGGAACCACCAGCAACGTAATCCCGTGTCGGCCCACCACAGTCACTTGCTCATCAGGCACAAGGGTAACTTGGGAATCATGATCACATAACCGGGCGGGCCAGTATGTGGCTTTAAATTTGACTCGCCCAGGCTTGGTCGGGGTAATGGTACGTTCTACCTTGCCGACGCCTGGTTGTGGAAATAGGATGGAATCAGGAGCCTGTACATTAATCATGTGTGTTCACCTCGTTTGACTGATTATGTTATTCTGTTCAGCCTGCTTGGTACAAAACGTTTTAACCAGGTAAAATCTGGCAACGTAGGCTGAATGTGAAATTTTTTTGCCTTAAGTGGCGATTAACCCGTGCCATAGATAGGGTTTCAGTCAACAGAGCATCGGTATTCTCCAGTGATATAGGTATTTTTAGCTTCAACAGAAAATTCCGATCTTCCTGAAAACTAGCCTTAAATTCGGCAACGGAAACGTTTATTGGTTAAAGATTAGATACACTTCCCGGCATTCAACGAATGACACAAGGAACCATTCTTCCTAAGGAGAGTAAACACTTCAGGATTAGGTAAGTTAGAGAATTAGAAACATTTTGTTAAAATCCACATCCTTTAAAAGTTTGGTAAGTGCACTACTGTATCAAGGTACTGTCCTTAAAACCCTGGAATAGGACAAATGCGTTCACTGATACACCCTGAAACGATTGAATAACGCTTTCAACCTAAACATGACCTAGAGTGATTATTTAAGGCTCAACCTAGATACAAGACCGCAGACGCAACTGACAAGCTGTAGATACATTTAAGACTCAGTAGATGCACTATGTATTCTTATTCTACGTGTGTATCGAAGAATCTGCCACCCTAGAGTAAAAGATTTTCAGACTACAACAGACAATTGTTACTATAGGCAACTTCCTCCAGGAATAATACCAGATTTTCTTGAAAAATGTCACTTATCTGTTGGAGGCGGGAAACAAGCTGAAAAATTTCCAATCCCCAAGTTTACTATAAGTTTACATCTTTTACAGAAAATTGGTATAACAATACACAATTCATCATTTTCCCCTGACATCAAAACTATTAAATTATGCCAACTGTTAGTTTAATTCATGCTGATTCCTATAATCCACAACTCTTACGAGCTTCCTTGGAAAGGCTGCTAGAACCTTTGGGAGGGATGAGTGCTTTTGTTAAGAAAGGTAATTCGGTTCTGCTTAAACCTAATTTACTTACTGCTGGTCGTCCTGGTAAAGAATGTATCACTCGCCCTGAAATTGTTTACTGCGTGGCTCAACTAGTCAAAGAAGCTGGGGGTAAACCCTTTTTCGGAGATAGCCCAGCCTTTGGGAGTGCTAGGGGTGTGGCTAAGGCGAATGGCTATCTGCCAATGATGACAGAACTTGATATCCCTATGGTGGAATTCCACGGCAAGGGTTATGAAACTGCTAGCGAAACCTTTAATCATCTGCGTTTGTCTAAAGAGGCCATGAATGCCGATGTGGTGATTAACCTACCGAAGGTAAAATCCCACATGCAGTTGACCTTGACCATGGGGGTCAAGAATTTATTCGGCTGTGTTCCGGGAAAAATGAAAGCCTGGTGGCATATGGAAGCGGGTAAGGATGAGACGCGCTTTGGGGAAATGCTGGTGGAAACAGCACGGGCGATTAATCCGGAGTTGACTATCATTGATGGCATTATTGGTCAGGAAGGGAATGGTCCGATTGGTGGTGAACCGAGACATTTGGGGATCTTAGGAGCATCAGAGGATGTCTTTGCTCTCGATCGCTCAATAGTGGAAATTCTCAATGTTGAGCCAGCCCTGGTTCCTACCCTGGCAGCTCAAAAACGGCTGGGGTTGTTGCCAGACTTAGCAGAGATTGACTTTCCTTACCATCGACCTCTAGAAATCCAAGTGAGGGATTGGAAACTACCTGATACTATGAAACCGATTGATTTTGGTATGCCTCGAGTAATTAGGTCTACCTTTAAGCATTTATATATCCGGCTTATCAAAGAGCCAATTAATGCTTATGGTAAAAGCTAGACAATCAGGGGTATTTGGTAAAATTTGCTACAACAGGATCCTAGATTAACCAAGTAACCTAGAGTTACCCTCCGATTGCTTAACCATGCCGCCCTATTATTGCTAGCGGCGGTTTTTTATTGATTAGTAATTAGTCATGGGTGAATACCAGAAAACTTGTTACTGGCCACAAAGCACTAATTACTAATCACTAATCACTAATCACTAATCACTAAGCTGGTCATGGGTGAATACCAGAAAACTTGTTACTGGCCACAAAGGACTAATTACTAATCACTAAGCTGGTGATTGGTGAATACCAGAAGACATAGTCCGACTTTGTATAATTAATTACTCTCTAGCTCCACTATTGGTCAAGTCCAGCAAACAGTGATAGAGTTCTTCGTTACTTTTAAGAGACCGAAGGTGACATTGAAAAAGTCAAACAGCCTGATGGGTCTAGGTTTGAGGAAGTAGCGATTAGCCCGAAGGGCTACGCTACGCGATCGCAGCCATCTATACATTGAGCACTCAGCTAATGCCCTAGGCGCACGCTACGCGAACAGTCATCAGCACTCAGCCTCTACAGCTAATACCGGACAAGCTGAAGCCTGTGGGTCAAACGCTTCAGCAGTCAGGAGTCAGGAGTCGGGAGTCTACTTAACCTACACGCAAACTACTATAACTACAGGGTGGTGGATGATTTGGTGTTACCCAAAGGATTTACCTAGGACGTGATAGCCCCTTGGGAAGATCCAGTGAGCGATTCCCGATTTGGTTACAATAATGACTATCTCTCGTTTATCTAAATTGGTGAGGACTCTGGCTACCTCACCTTTAATTGTGAATACATCAGTGCTTTCCCCTGAATGCAAAGTTATCAGAAGGTGTTAGGGCAATCCCTGCCTTTTGAGGAGGTAAAAGCAGCATTGAAGACAGCAGCAAAGAAGGGGATGAATGCTTTATAGTTGCCGGATAGTGACCCAATCAAAGGTAAAATTTGGCTTCTTTGTAAAGAAGCATTAACTGACCAGGGGATGGGGGTGATTTCCCTAGGTATCTAGGAGAGTTTCCGTCCGCCAAAACCAGAGCCTGCAAAATATGATCCCATTTGCGTTGAAGCAGCACCCATTAACATAGAAGTGTCAAAACTTGGTAAACTAACACCTTTGGAGAGCCATGTCAGAGCTTACACTCTCTAAAACTATAGAGTCAATGGCAGTGGCAGCGCCACCCACTCAGGCCGACCTTCCCTGTGACGATGATATACCAATGGAAACCGCACGGCACAAAGCCCAAATGGATCTGCTCATTTATACCCTATCGCCTTGGCTAGATAATAGGTCGGATGGCTATGTCGGTGGTAATATGTTTGTTTACTACAGCGTTGCCCAACTCAAAAATAAGGACTATAAAGGACCAGATTTCTTTGTTGCTCTAGATGTACCCAAGGGAGAGCGTCGAAGCTGGGTGATTTGGGAGGAGGAAAAGGCTCCTGACGTGATTATCGAACTTTTGTCGGCAAGCACTGCTGAGCGTGACAAAAACGAGAAAAAGCAGATTTATCAAAATCAGATGCGTGTGCCAGAGTATTTCTGGTTTGATCCTTTCAATCCAGATGATTGGGCTGGATTTCATCTCCAAAATAGAGTTTACCAACCGATAGAACCTAATCAGCAAAACCAACTGGTATCTGAAGCATTAGGTTTGAGCTTGGTGCGTTGGCATGGTGATTATAACGGCATCGAAGCAACTTGGTTACGCTGGGCAAATTTAGATGGGGAGTTACTGCCCACTTCTGAGGAAAAAGCTGAGCAAGAACAACAAAGAGCCGATCAAGAACAACAAAGAGCCGATCAAGAACAACAAAGAGCTGAACAAGAACAACAAAGAGCTGAACAAGAACGGCAAAGAGCTGAACAAGAACAACAAAGAGCCGATCAAGAACAACAAAGAGCCGATCAAGAACAACAAAGGGCTGATCAAGCGGAGTCTCAGTTGCAGCAGGTGGCGCAGAGCTTGTTAGAGCAAGGGATGACGGTGGAGCAGGTGGCCAATCGAACAGGTCTGTCTGAATCTCAGGTGGCAGAATTTGGTAACTAAAAGGAGGGTTTTTCTGGTTTTCTTTTCCCTTGGTGGGTGGGCGCACGCCCTGCCCCCCTACGGTGGTACTTTGATTGAGCTGAGGGTCTAATTATATCCCCTTCATGGGATTGGCCTACGGCCACGCTACGCGAACGCATGACTTGCTTTAGTAAAAATGTACCAAATAAGAGAAAATTAAGAGACAATCCGATCAGTGTTGGCAATCGAGATATGCGATGCTAAGTATTGAGCCGCTAAGCGAACGCATTAACACTGCTGTCTATTGTGTTGGAATCGATAACCAAGATCCAAATTAAAGCTGAGGGCTGATAGCACCTCAAGTAGCACCATCTGTAGCGCATTAGCTGACAGCTGAATGCTCACCATCGTGAGACAATAGACCATTAGTTAAGAAAATGACTTCAGTGACACCTCAACCTGCCAAACATAAAAAAGCGAGAGCCTTAAAACCAAGTAGCCGACGCCCTGCCAAGGAACTGTGTAGCGAGTGTGGACTTTGTGATACATACTATATCCATTATGTCAAGGAAGCTTGTGCATTCTTAAACCAGCAAATAGCTGACTTGGAAACAAAAGCCCATGGACGTAGTCGCAATCTAGATCATCCAGATGATTGGTACTTTGGTGTTAACCAGAAGATGCTCACGGCTAAGAAGATTAAGCCGATAGAAGGGGCGCAGTGGACAGGAATTGTCAGTACCATTGCTATGGAAATGCTCAAGCAGGGTAAAGTTGAAGGTGTAGTCTGTGTCCAAAACACTGAAGAAGACCGCTTTCAGCCGATGCCGATCATTGCTCGTACCCCAGAGGAGGTGTTAGCAGCACGGGTGAATAAGCCTACCTTGTCTCCTAACCTCTCTGTGTTAGAGCAAGTGGAACAATCAGGGATGAAGCGATTATTAGTAATTGGTGTTGGCTGCCAAATCCAAGCATTGCGATCAGTGCAAAACGAACTCGGTTTAGAAAAACTCTATGTTTTAGGTACGCCCTGTGTCGATAATGTCAACCGTGAGGGGTTGCAAAAATTTCTGGAAACCACCAGCCGTTCACCAGAAACGGTGGTACATTACGAGTTTATGCAGGATTTCCGGATTCACTTTAAACATGAGGATGGCTCGATTGAGAAAGTACCTTTCTTTGGCTTAAAGACTAATCAACTCAAAGATGTGTTTGCCTCCTCTTGTATGAGTTGTTTTGATTATGTAAACTCCCTAGCGGATTTAGTGGTAGGTTACATGGGAGCACCCTTTGGTTGGCAGTGGATTCTGGTTCGTAATGACATTGGGCAAGAAATGTTGGATTTGGTGCAAGACCAGTTGGAAACTCAACCAGTCATGTCAAAAGGCGATCGCAAACAGGCAGTGCAACAGAGTATTCCTGCCTATGACAAGGGAGTTACCTTACCGATGTGGGCAGCAAAAATGATGGGAGTGGTGATAGAAAAAATTGGTCCGAAAGGATTGGAGTATGCTCGTTTTTCCATTGACTCCCACTTCACCCGCAACTATTTATATTTAAAGCGCAATCATCCACAAAAGTTAGAGGCACATGTGCCAGAGTATGCCAAGCGGATTGTAGAACAGTACAAGTTGCCAGACTAAAAACTGAGGGATTGGTGCGCTTCGGTAGGGTAAGCGATCGCGTGCCTTCCAACTCAGCTACTGTCGAGGGAAATTATAGGTATTTCAGTTCTGAATTAAGATCCCATTAATGAGTCTTTCGGGTCTCCTGGTGATGCCCCTATTTCTTCAGTCCATTGAGAGAGTTGAGTGGTTTCTGATTTAGGAATAATCACCGACTCTATACTCTCCCCATCATCCAGTCGTTTAGCCACTTCTAGAATTGTATCTGCGATCACTACCGGAATCCTTACTGCTTTCGTTTGACCCAGATTCCACTTCGGCTTGCGACCACTATTTTCTCGATAACCACCACGGGGCATAACTTTACCTCACCTCTGAATCTGAAATAGTACGTTTTCCTTATATTCTACAATCTTAGATTAATTAAATAGCTAGAGCTTGTAAAACTTAACTAGTGAGTGATTTTTATACAAAACCTGCTAATTGTAATTTTTTTGGTCTATTTCGTACTTTTTATAAAATAAACCATGAAATTCCAGCAAATGAGGTGTGCTAACCGGAAACTCCCAAAATTTCTGAAGTCGGTTTAACTGATATCTTGCACCATTGTTAGTAGCCGTAGGCTAGAAAGAAACTTGAGTCCACTTAGGTGGACTTGGTTCGTTTAGGCCAAGGCTTTAGCCTGAGAGCCTAGATTCCGGACTTGACGAATAGTTTATATATCGATTACCAAAAATTACCCTAAAAGAAACCGGGTTTGTTACCTAGATTAAGGGATATCATAGTCTGTTATTCTTTCCTCTGCTGTAGCTGATCTCCCTATCTCCCCATGACCTGATCTGATCACCGGATCACTTTTCTTGCCAGACTTTTAGCCAATTAGTTAGTGCTTGGGGCATTTCTGGATCTAGCGGTCGTTTCATAGCAGTAACAAAATCCTCATCTGGGTCACCTAATCTTCTGAAGCTGTGATCCAATCCAGGAAAAATATGAGTTGTCACATTCCTATTACCAGCATCGATAAGTGCTTGCTGCATTTGTTGAGCTTCTTCTGGAGGTGTATTGTGATCCAAGGCACCATGTAAAATCAGTACTGGGCATTTGACCTTGTCCACAAATAAATAGGGAGGATTCTCAAAATGCTCTTGACCCAGGGGTAGGTAATAATTAAAAGACCAATCTTCATCTCCGATGCGAAAGAACTCTTCACCCCTTTTTGCGCTAGCAACAATTTCATCAATCTGTTTGTATATCCAGTAAATCAATGGCATATTTTCTTTAAAATTTTTGATAGTTGTACTATCTAACTTTTCAAAGGCTTCGGCTTGCCATTTGAGTATCAATTCCAGGTTGTTATAAATGCCCCCTTGCCAAACAAAAAACTTAATGTCTGGGTCAGAAGCTGCTAAAATCAAAGCAATTACAGCCCCTTCACTTTGACCAAGAACTCCGATTCTACTGCTGTCAATCTCAGGAATACTCCGCATCCATTGCAATGCTATCCGAGCATCATCTACCAAGTCAAATAGTCCAGTAGTATTAAAATTTCCTTCGCTTTGACCACATCCTCGCTTATCGTATCTAAATGTCGCTATCCCGATTTCCTCAAGAATTCTAGCTTCATCCCGGAACAGGTTTCGCTCTGGTAATGGTGTAGGGAACCAATCGGTTTTTGAATTATCTAGATTTCCGTCTCTTGTCTGAGGAAAAGACCCTCCAATGAATAGGCAAGCGGAGGGGTTTTCCACACCTTCTGGTAGGGTAAGTGTTCCATAAATCCTTGCACCCTTGGATTCAAAGAATTCTTGTCTTTCCATTTTCAAAAAATCCTGATCACTCTAACTATCATTATTGGTAGCAGGAATAAAGTAAATTGGGATTATTCATTTACCGGTCGAATAGGAACTTGAACTTCACTGCGCTTTAGGGGTTCCGGAACAAAGGGAGAATCATAAAAAAAGCGACGGGGTGTACCAACGACTGTATACTCCGAGTGTTGGGCTAACCATTCCTTCAACTGCTCAATACTCTGTTGGTAGCTGATATAACTATAGGTACCTTTCATGCCAAGGCTGACTACGGTCATTGGTGGTATGTCTTCTACGCTAATATTTTCTTCAATCTGCTCAGGATTGATATTACGGCGGTGATATAGAAATGATACATAAGCCTCACCAACCTGAGCAAAGGAACCTCCCTGGCTAGTTTCCAGGGTACTGATCGGATAACGAGTCTCTACCGGAGCAGTCATGGAAATATCGTTAGAGCTAATATGGCGGTACAGGGTGCCAAAAGCACGATTAGCTGCCTCAGACAGTTCCCCAGAGTAGGGTACTGTGGCAGCGCGATAGGCAGGGTAGTGTTTGATTTCGATTTTGCCAGCTGGGGTAGGAGGTGGAAACCCTTCTGGTAAGGGAGCAGAGGCAGCACTGAACACTCTCCATCCCAGTAAGACAATTGCCAGTAAGCCTACAGGCAAGAGAAATTTGGATAGCTTCATCAGGGAGTAAAATTAACTAACAGTGAAAGGTAAGCATTCAGCGTGTCGCGTATCAGCGTGTCGCGTATCAGCTTTGTGGCACAGGCTTCGACGCTGTGACGTAACGAATGCTTACGATCAATATTAGTTTCATATAGCGTTTGTATTTAAGATGTAAACTTAGGAGGTCTTTTTTTATGTAAGCATTCAGCTAATGCGCTACGCGCACGCTACTTGAGGTGCGGTCAGCGGTCAGCTAATCAACGGGAGGTAGCAAACAAGCTTACGGTTCTAGTACGGCTGGTTGAAAATCCCTGCTCGTTAGCACCTTAAGTAGTGGGCGTTGCTGAATAGGGAATGAATAGGAGTGGGGTGCGCATCATGCCTGCCCCCAAATATCAGGAACGGGCAAGATGCCCATTCCACAGGTGCGACCCGTGGCGAATTTAATAATTAGATGCGGAAAGCGCACCTAAAAACTCTTCAAATCATTCCATTATTAAGCAACGCCTAAGTAGTGTGCCCATAGCGCATAACCTGATGGCTGATGGCTGATGGCTGATAGCTGAATGCTTACGCTATAACTAATGAATTACTGGTTGATGAAGTCGGAACCACAAGTCTATAGCATCACTGATCTGGAAAAAGAAGGGAAAACAATTTGGGATGGGGTTCGTAATTACCAAGCTAGAAACTTTCTGCGTGAAATGAAAGAGGGAGACTTAGCTTTTTTTTACCATTCCAACACTAAACCCCCTGGAATTGTGGGCTTAATGGAAATTATTAAAAGTGAAGTCGTTGACCCAACTCAGTTTGACCAAACTAGCCGTTACTATGACCCCAAATCAAGTGTTGAATCTCCTCGGTGGCATACTGTGCTAGTGCAATTTGTCGAGGTTTTTCCCCATTTCCTAGAGCTTTCAACCCTTAAACAGGAATTTAGTGACCAAGAGCTATGGGTTACTAGACGTGGAAATCGACTCTCGGTGATGCCAGTTTCTCAGGCAGTAGCTCAGAAAATTCTAGAGATCAGTCAAGCTACAAACCCAAGTCAAAGGTAATATTTCAGGCAGATGAATGATGGATTAGAATATTTAATGACCCCTATGCTAGAGAATGTCAAGCATGTCAAAAATACTGTAAGATGATCAACTTGTCACGAGCAGTACAATGGCGACGACGCCTACGAGTTTGGGGGTTATTAACTATAGCAATGTTCTTGTGTGGCTGGCTGCTAATTAATACTCTGAGATTGCAGGCAGCAGCATCAGCACCTGTGGATACGTTCTTTGTGCTAGGGGGGAGTATTCGTCGAGAAATCCATGTTGCTGAATTAGCCAAACAGTACCCAGACAAGCGAATTCTGATTTCTCATGGATCCCCAGACCCCTGCATTTGGCTAATTTTTAAGCGGGAGATGGCATCTTCGGAACAGGTTTGGTTAGAAAAGTGTGCCAATTCTACCTTTGGTAACTTTTTCTTTAGTATCCCAATTTTCCAGCGGTGGGGTGTTCGTAAGGTCAAGTTAATTACCTCTGGCACCCATGTACCACGGGCTCAGTGGATGGCGCAAATTCTACTGGGAGCTCATGGGATTTGGGTAGAGACAGATTTGGTGCAAGAGAAAGGTATTCCTGGTAATTCTGAATCCCCTCTCAAAACTGGGATAGACATTGCTCGCAGCTTGGTTTGGGCGCTACTGTCTCAAGTCATTCAACCCCGATGCTCTGATCTAATCCAACTCACGGATGTAGACATAGAGGCTTGGCGTGAGTCAGGTTTCAAGTGTGAGCATCAGGGGGGAGATTTGATCTCTACTGTCAGCCGTGCAAACCAAAAACAGCAAGGTTCGTTGTTGAAGCAAGAATCCCCGTCTCTGAGCGAGCGGGGAGTGTCAACATTAACCCAAAGGTTCAACTGGGTCGTCACTTGACTATGCGCTTCCAGGGAGCAAAGCCATTTTCAACACCTTTAAGACTAGCAGCCAAGCTGGGGTAATGTCGGAGCACAACACTTATGAAAGTGTTCTTTTCAATCCAGTCCAGACCGAATTGAGTATAGATTTCGGCAGTGTAATCCTTGGTAAAGAAGCGATCGCTTTTCAGTCGTCGGGATGCCATCAGGATGAATATCCGAAAGGCGGTATCGCTGAAACCAAATCCCTTAGGAGGATTTTCGGCAAACATACCTATCATTAGGTCTACACTATCGATATCATTGTTGTAAACCTCCCGCAATTCTTTCGCCCATTCTGGCTTCTCAGTGATTTCCTCGAAGGATTTGACTCGATCGCGACCAATTAGTTCCCGGAACTGGTTGTAACGGGGAACCCCTCGCTCCCGATCTCGGAGGATATCTACAGCAGCTAAGTCAAATACTTCACCGTTGTCCCTCACTAGCTGCTGCAATTTCTTTGGATAATTGTAAAGGGTGACAGCACCAGGGTGACTGATTCCAAAGGAGTAGAATAAATCAGCTATATCTACCTGTTCTAGAATGGCACGTGAGCGCTTGCCAGACACTTCAAAAAAGTCTTTTGTCAGCAGCTCTTTACCGTCTTTAACCGAGTAAAACGGGAATTCATCGGGGATGAGGGGATGCATCCGATACACAGAAACGAATTCTTCGGTGAGGTAGAAGGGAGCACCATGGTGGTCAGTGGCTGAGCCGATAATGCCGCTGACTGCTTCACTGTCCCCAAGACGCCCAAAGCGATTTTTGAATTCCTGACCTAATAGACCCCACCAATTAGCTCTCATGGCAACTTGCAAGGCGGGATGCCCCAGGATGCCCGGAGTCCATTCCACAGTATGAATTTTAGCTAGCAAGGCAGCATTAATCAGTCGAGCGTGGTCGAACAGGTCATCATCTGTCCAGTCAGGGTATTGTTTTTTCAGATGATCACAGATAGTGTTGTGCTCTTTGACGAACAGGATATGCAACATGCTTAGTCCTATCCACCAGTTCTCGTCAAAGCCGACAATATCGATTCCGTTCTCTGGGTTGACAGGTAACAAACCGTCATCACCAATGATCATCTTACCATCGACATGGCTACGCACCTTATCGATAGTTTCCTGATAACTGCCATAGATTTGGGAAGCATCCCACCAGTGAGTTTCTCGGTTGATAAAGGTTGGGGGATTGTTGGTATCGTCTTCAGAACGAGTGGGGTCTTTTGGAGTTGTTTCGATTTCCAGAGGTCGATGCTCTTCGGGCCAGGGGTCATCCTGTTCCAGAGGAATCTCGATTTTCTCCTGGGATTCATTATAGCCATGAGAAAACCAATCGTGGGTCTGGAATTGAATCCATGCTGCAGCTGTTAGGTTTAAGGTCGAAGCTGGTACAAATTCATCCCGCGTCAATAACTTCCGACTGATAGTACGGGGATTGGGATTGAGTAAATTCTTTTCGTCGGGGTAGGCGTATTTCAGGGCTACATTGCGTCCAAAGCGGGTGCCAGCCATACCCATTTTAGGATCATTGGGGTCATTAAATGAACCATCTGCTGTGCGAATTTTCAGATGGCGACCATCAGGACTAGGAGTCGGTTCAGGGGGCTCCCCTTTTGTGGGTAATTGGGAAGTATCGTGCAGGTTTTCTTCCCGCATATTATCCCGGAATTTATTTAATTTTAATAGGGCTAGAGGAGTAGGGAACTCATGCCAAGGTTTCTTTGTCATTGTGCTAATTCCTTTAGTTATTACCGAGGGATTTAATGTTTTAGGTTTGGAGTGTCAGGAATTCTCGTGGGAGCTTACTAATCACTCCTAAGCCTAGGTGAATAAGACTGGGCATGATCTTAATTCACCGTTGTCTAGCTCTTTCTATTTCTCAGTTTTTTATGTTCATCATAACTCATTAATTTATAAATTAAAGAGGATGACCTAATAAATTTAGTGTTGTCTAATTGTCTAGAATTGACAGTACCCATCTGGGGTACTCTTTGCTGATCACTGAACTGTCAATAAATTTCACAGTCAAGGGTCAAGGGTTAACAAATTGGATATCCTTTTCTGGGAAGTACGCTGGTAGAGGGTCTCGGGAGAGTACATTGGTTTTGGATGTCAGCTGCTGCTGGTCGAGGAGAATTGCGATCGCACTCTTACACACAAACAGGATCAAATCCCTTCCGGGACAAGTACGAGACCCTCTCAGAAACAAATTGGAGTAAGTCGAATTGTCCTGATCCCTCGGATCTAGCCACCGTTGAGGTACAAACGAATCCGTGGATGGGTCTAAAGATTTTTCCCGTTGCATGATTGGGAAAAAGTGCAGAATTTCCATGTCTGGCGGAATACGGGTGTTATTATACCTGTCGCCAGCTGTTGTAATGTGAAAGGTTCTGGTCACTGGAGGGAACAAACGACCAGTTTCCAACAAACAAGCTTCTAAATAGCTGAGTTTAGCAATGGTTGAGGCTTGCTCCAAGGAACCCGCTTCCTTGATTTCCTGTCGCACCCGTTCGAGCACCTTTGGTCTAGAGGTAATCATAGTCAGGGTTCTCGCCAGCAAGTCAGTCCCTGAACCAGTAAAAGTAAACATCCAGTGGGGGATTTGTTGTAGGAGTTCCTCTTCGGTAGTGTAGGGCTTTATGCCATGAGCCATAGACAACAGAGAGGGCTTTTCAGACGCTTCGCTGCCTTCCCAAAGCTGCTCAAGAGTTTCATAAAATTTTTCTAAACGCTTAGTTTCAAACCTTCCCAATACAATCCGCTTGATCGGATTTCCCACCATTGAGAATAACACCTGTATATCCTTGACCAACCGCCCAGGAGCAACATTTTCCCCAAACACGATGCCAAGCATTGCCTCACCCATACATTTCCGGATATCCTCAATGTTGGATACTGGCTTTGAAAAAGCATGATGTACCTGTTCGAGGAAAGCCTGTTGGTACTGGTGCTGGCAACCTGTGCCAAGCACTCCCTCGTTATAAGGTCTCAGGCGCTGCCACTGTTGATCATGGCTGATAGTGAGGGCGTTGGGAGCAAGGAAAGACATACCATCCTTCTTGAGATTGCCTTCGATATAGCCTTGGCTGTCCGGTGGGTCTTGTAAAATGTGGTCTGATAAGTCACGCCCAGATACTAGCAACACTTTCTTGATCAGAAAGTTTAGAATGACATTTTTACTACCATAGCGTTTGATTACATCACCAATCCAACCCCCTAATACTTTTTCAAGGTCGAAACCACGGGGGTTACGGATAAAGCCACTGGCTAGATTACCCAGAAGCCGTAACAAGTCGAGTACATTGGTAGAAGGGTAGGTGTTCATTATTCATTGCTAATTGTTTCGTTGACAAATCTTACTTGAGGCTTTACTGAGACTTATCCAGTAAGCATTCAGCCGTCAGCCGTGAGCTAAAAGCTCACGCTACTTGAGGTGCGGTCAGCTGACGTAACAGAGATTAAACCAATGCTTACTTGTTTTATTCAAAAGCTGAGAGCCGATAGCTGATAGCTGATAGCTGATAGCTGATAGCTGATAGCTGATAGCTGAATGCTTACCATATCCATTGCTTCTATTTTCCTTAAGGCTATCAGCTTAAGCCAGAATTTCTCAATCCACTCCCTAATCAGAACTAGTGGCTACTTTCTTGCATGCTTCTCACCACTTGGGTTACTAGATTTCGGGGCATAAATCTTATACTGAGGGCAAGCAACTGGTTTTTGAGACCAGGCACAACAACAGTTCGATTTTTCATCAGACCAAGATAGCCAATCCTAGCAACAGTTTCAGCAGTCATAATCTTTTGTCCACTAACCAGCTTAGAGTCTTCCATGTTTGCCCGAGCTTGAAAACCCGATTCTGTTGGTCCTGGACACAGAGTAGTTACCGTCACCCCTGAACCCTTGAGTTCATTGGCAATTGCCTCGGAAAAGGATAGGACATAGGCTTTCGTGGCATAATATACTGCCATCAACGGACCAGGCTGAAACGCTGCTGTGGAGGCAATATTTAAAATTTTTCCATACTGTTGTTGCACCATAGCTGGCAGAAATAATTTGGTCAAATGGGTCAGGGCTACTATGTTTAGCTGCATCATGGCTAGTTCAGTAGCCAGGTCTGTTTCAGCAAAAGCTCCATAGGTAGCGAATCCAGCGTTGTTGACTAGTGCATCAACCTTGATACCTTCCTCTTGGAGCTGGTCAAAAATCTCCTGTGCAGCTCCTGGAACTGACAAATCCTTCGGAATAACCCTGACGAATGTCCCAAATTTTTCCCTAAAACCCTCGGCTAGTTGAGATAGTTTCGACTCACTTCTGGCGACTAACACTAACTTGTAGCCATCGCGAGCAAATAACTTGGTAAATTCATAACCAATTCCACTGGATGCACCAGTAATCAGAGCCGTTTTCGGACGATCCTTTACCTGATTTTTTTGATTCATTTGAGGTGTATGTTTACAAAAATTAACCCAGAAAATCTTGAAGAATTATTTCGATAGCCTTTCCAAAGGAATTGGAAACAAGGATTAGAGTTTTGTCATTCCCAAAAATCCCTAGACACTTGATTAGCTCTTGCCTTTTGAATCTTGCCTTTTGCCTTTCCCTAAGGGATTATGTTCACAAATCAAATGGAAATGCTATGTAGGTTATAGTTATCCACTAGTAGTTGTAACTTAAATTACATTTTAAGCAGATCACCAGATCCTAGGGCAATCAAAAATCAAGCCAATAAAGCAAGCAAAGGGACTCTAGTTGAGGTATAGCATACTTTTGAGAAATTTAGGGAGAATGGGGGCGCTAGCTGAGGTAGGTGGTTCAGCTGCCAAAAATCTCTCTATTGCCTTGATAGTTATCCTCACAGGGAGCTTTTCCAAAACCGGATTGTTGTTAAAAAACTTAATAATCATGAAATATCAATGGTTGTTAAGTCATAATGGAAAGTGTTGGAAATTATAGTTTTTCGAGGAGAGACTTAACAAGATCCAACTGGGGAGCAAGATTTTGTCAGGACTTACCCAAAATTGGCGAACAAACGCCCTTATACAAATTTGTGATAGTTCAATGACTCCTCCCCCAACCTAAAGCAAGGGGATGGGGTCAAAGGGGATAGTCACTGACAGTAATTTATTCCTAGCCTAGGGACAGCGCATAGCAGAGAATCGGGCATCAGACCAAATAAGCGTCACAAAATAGAAAGGACAAAAGACAAATGACATCCTTATTGTTATTTACTATCAATAAGAGCATTAAATAGTTTTCCTAAAAAAATATTCGGCCAGCATCTGGAATGCTAGGCATTGAGCTTGTAGCTTGCTTTATTCCAACAAAAGCCAAGATTCAACTAAATCAAATGGAAAAGGATATAATTTTTGAACCTTTGGAGTTCCGAAACTTGACCCTAAAGAATCGGATCTTTCGTTCTAATATCTCTGGTCGATTTGACAACTATGATGGTTCCGGTAACCAGGCACGGATCAATTGGGAAGAGAAATTTGCCCGAGGCGGCGTCGGTGCAATCGTCTCTTCCTTTACACCGGTCCAAATCCGAGGACGAATTTTACCTAACTATGCCACGATTGACCGCGATGATAGAATTCCTTTCTGGCGCAAGGTCGGGGAGAAAGTACATGAATATGACTGTAAGTTTTTGATGCAACTGAGCCACTCTGGTCGTCAGCGGGATGTTGGTGGTGTGGAGAATTTGCATAATAAGGGTCTTAGTTCAACCAGTGAAACTGAGTCATTTCATGGGCTGGAGTGTCAGGCAATGACACGCAAGGAAATCAAGGAAATGATTCAGGCATTCGCTGATGGTGCCAGACGAGCTCGTGAGGCAGGACTTGATGGGGTAGAACTTCACAGTGCCAATGGCTATCTGATTACCCAATTTCTGAGTTCAGGCATCAACGACCGCAAGGATGAGTATGGCGGTTCTCTGGAAAATCGAGCTCGTTTCTTGCTGGAGATTATCCAGGGAATACGCAAGGAGGTAGGAAACGATTTTCACCTCCAGGCAAAAATCAGTGCAGTGGAATACAACGATGCTGTGATTCCTTGGGATAAGCCTGGGAATACCCTGGAAGACTCTATCCAAATCTGCAAGTGGGTCGAGGAAGCTGGAGCAGATGCCCTTCATATATCCACTGGAAGCTTATTTCCCCACCCGTTGAACCCACCCGGTGAGTTTCCCCGGGACGAAGCATCCCGATGGTACGAGATCATGCTCGGAAGCGGTATCTATACCTTCCGCAATTACTTACTGTTCCGGTATAGATTCCTATTTCCCATCTTCTTGTTCTTGTGGAACCGAGTTTACAGAAAGGGTTCGACTCAGCCGATAATCGGCAAAGATGTACAGGATAAAGCCTTGGACGACTCCTTCCGGGAGTTTGTATCAAGTCAAACCATGCAAGAACTCCTAGATAAATACCAAGGTATTAGCATCAGTGATGCTCGGGAAATCAAAAAGCATGTGAATATCCCAGTCATCTGCACGGGAGGTTTTCAGCAAGCATCCTACATCCGTGAGGCGATTAGTGAAGGATTCTGTGATGCAGTTAGTATCGCCCGTCCTCTGGTTGCCAATAATGACCTAGTCCAGCAGTTTCAGCAAGGAAAAGACCTGCCAGACCGACCCTGCACCTACTGCAACAGGTGCTTGCTCAATGCCCTACAAAACCCCCTAGGCTGCTACGATGTGCGCCGATACAATGATGACCACGACAAAATGATTGAACAGGTGATGACTGTATTTGATCCACCGCCATTCTCCTAATTCTTAATTATCTTTGTCAACAACGAAGAGTAAAAACCTCTTCTAAGAAACATTTCTGTTTCTTTACATCTATAGAAAATGCCATAGAGAATGCGATCGCTTTCCTCGAACGCTTGTTTCTATAGGAGTTAGGATATTACGGTAGATAGGGCTTGCTGCATCAAGGCAGAAGGCATACCCGACAAGGCTTTCAAGCCTTTTTTAACCAAACAAGTGCAAGGTTTTGGGATCTTGTCGCTCAAAAACCTTGCACTTTTGTGGGAAATCCCTGGGTTTTCTTGGGGAACCAAGCGGTGAAACTCAGATTTTTAAAGCTGTGTAGCCTCTAGAGTCGCTTTGTAGACTTATTCAGCAAGCCCTAGGTTGAGGGGGCACGGCTGTGTACCCCTACAAATGGCGTTAATTTTTCGATACAAGGGTAAGTCCTGATCTATTCAGGACTGAACACTTACGCACTATATTTAAACTGACGCACTATATTTATAGATCACAGGTAAGAAATTGATGAGTGAATCAGAAAACCCAACCCTACTCAAGGGTGTTTTCAAAAGCTTAAAGCGGTTTTGGCTTCTTATTATTGGAGTTGTACTGGTCATCACCCTAGTGATAGCTTGGCCGTTGATATCCAACTCCCCAGTTAGATATGCAGATATTAATGACCATTTTAAGTATGGTTCCATCGGCAGCGAGCCACTGAATGGAGTTCCCTACTGGATCTGGAAAGTACTGCCAGCAATTTTTCCAGATAAGCTACCCGGTGAGGGTTATGCTTCATTAGGCTTTATCTATGAACCAGGACAAGACAGACCCATCGGCTTTTCAAAGCGTCGGATTTTCGTTGACCGTGTTGGTTTAAATTGTGCAGTCTGCCATGCTGGTACAGTGCGAGATACCCCCGATAGTACACCCAGGGTAATCACCACCATGCCTTCCAATACGGTCGATCTATCGGGCTACATCAAGTTAATCTCCGAAGTAGCATTTGATCCACGATTCAACGCTGACCGGATTTTGGCAGAGATTGCAGCCCAAGGGGAAAAGTTCAACCCGATCCAGAAATTGATTTATCGCTACCTGGTTATTCCCCAGACTCGGGATGCTTTAATTGCTCAGGGTAGCCTACTCGCCTTTTTAGATAACCAACTTGATCGCGGTCCTGGGCGGGTGGATACTTTTAATCCCTATAAATCCCTGCAATTTCGCTTCCCAATGGATCACTTAGATCCTGATGAACTGATTGGTGGTGCAGATTTTCCCTCCATCTGGAATCAGAAGCCTCGTGAGGGTTTGCAGTTGCACTGGGATGGTGATAACGACTCGGTGGATGAGCGGAACCTGAGCGCTGCTTTGGGTGCAGGGGTCACACCAACCACGGTAGATTTGGATGGGATTCAACGGGTTGCTGATTGGCTGTGGGAATTACCACCCCCGCCCTATCCCTATGAGATTAACCAGAATTTGGCAGCAGTGGGTAAGCCAATTTATGAAAACAACTGCGCCAGCTGCCATGCTTTTGGTGGTTCAAAGGTTGGCAAGGTAACACCTATTGAAGAAATTGGTACAGACCGATATCGCCTGGATTCCTACACCTATGAACTGCTTTCTAATCAAAATACCCTCTTTGTCGGCACGCCACGGCGTTTCAAACATTTCCGCAAGACCAATGGCTATGCCAATGTGCCCCTAGATGGAGTTTGGCTACGAGCTCCCTATTTACACAATGGTTCAGTACCAACTCTCAGAGACTTGTTAGAAACCCCCGAAAACCGACCCAAAGAATTCTATCGAGGTGATGATGTTTTCGATCAGCAAAAGGTTGGTTTTGTTTCCGATGTAGCCGAGGATAATACCAAGGAATTCTTTAAGATTGATACAACAATTCCTGGCAATTTAAAGAGTGGTCACCTGTATGGAACTGACCTCTCTCCAGAAGCAAAAGATGCCTTAGTAGAGTACATGAAGACTCTTTAGTAAGGGATAAATGTCAACAATTATGGACAACAAAAATAAACCAATACATTAAACAAAGAGATTACAACAACAGATTCAAGCAAGAGGTAAAATGAACACTTACGCTAAATGGTTTGGTCGTGTGGTATGGCTTGGCATCATTATCAATGTGGTGTTTTTTGTCATTCCCTTATTGTTCTTCCCAGAAGTCATGCTTTCGTTATTAAAAATGCAAATTCCAGTGCCGATTATCTGGGTACGTGCTGCAGGGTTGCTGTTGCTGGAAATCAGTATTTTATACATTCCTGGTGCCATTGATCCCTATCGCTATAAAGCAACAGCTTGGATGTCGATATTGGTCACACGAGGTGGTGGAGCTACGTTTTTTATAACGGCTGTCTTGTTATTTGGTCAAGATCTGGGATTTCTGAGTATCGCTTTGGTTGACCTTGTCTTCGCAGTTATCCAAGGAATTCTATTATTCCTTGCCCTGCAAACTGGACAACCCCTTATTTCAGAAACAGCCAAGGGATTATCCTAACTTTTCGGTAATAGTGAGACTTATCACCTAGCACTGCACTCAGCACTATCTAGCAGTAGGGAGAACAATAACGTTATGGAAATGGTGAAGACGAAATTAGGGAAAATACTAATAACGATTGTGATTAGTATTTTCTTGCTGGCTGGAGTTGTAGCCTATGTGGGATGGTACAATCTATTTCGAGAAGACCCCAATCCTCCCACTTATTACGATTATGAGTCGCCAGAAGAACACTTCAAGTATGGTTCCATTGGCACAGAAAATGCTGAAGGTGTACCGTATTTAATTTGGCTGGTGCTTCCCCGGATATTTCCAGACCAACTACCAGGACCTGGTGGTTATACGTCTTTGGGAATTACCTGGGAAGAGGGGAAAGAATTGCCCATTGGCTTTTCTAAAAAAACTATTGGTTTTCCCCGTCAGGGCATAACTTGTGCTGCCTGTCATACGGCTACATTTCGCGAAAATCCTAAAGATAAACCTACCATTATTTTAGGAGGACCCTCAAGTAAGTTTGATTCTCAAGGCTACCTCCGATTTCTGCAAGATTGTGCCAATGACCCACGATTTACAGCAGACTATATTCTTGGAGAAATTGGATACAATTATGAACTTTATTGGTTTGATAAACTACTTTATCGCTATGTAATTATTCCTCAGACCAGGAAATCAATTCTGGAACTTGGGGAAGGATATGCTTGGATGGATTCCCGTCCGGACTGGGGACCTGGTCGAATCTCTCCATTCAACCCTGGCAAGTTTCGATACTTAGAACAGCCTCTAGATGATTCTGTTGACAACTCCGACATGATGTCGATTTGGAATCAAAAGATGCATGAAGGATTTGCCTATCATTGGGATGGCTTAGAAACGTCACTAACGGAAACCATCCAGACTGGGGCAATCGGGGATGGTGCTACTAGGAAGTCGATTAATATCGAAGGTTTAAAGCGGGTAGAAGATTATATTACTGAATTACCTCCTCCCCCATATCCTTTTGAGGTTAATCAAACATTGGCAGCAAAAGGTAGTGAGATTTTTGCTAATACCTGTGCATCCTGCCATGCTTTTGGTGGAGAACGGACAGGAACTGTTATTCCTATCGATGAGATTGGTACTGACCGCAACCGCTTAGATATGTGGACTCAGGAAGCAGCTGATGCTTATAATGAGTACGCTGAAGGCTATGAATGGGACTTTGACTACCTGCGTAAGACTAATGGTTATGTGGCAGTAGCCCTTGATGGACTTTGGCTAAGAGCTCCTTATCTCCATAATGGTTCGGTGCCTAATCTAACAAACTTACTGGAAACTCCTGAAAACCGGACGAAGGTATTTTACCGGGGATATGATGTCTATGATCCCGAAGAAGTCGGCTTTGTCTCGGAGGGCGCAAATGCTGAGAAGGAGGGTTTCAGATACGATACTAGCGTTATAGCTAACGGTAACCAAGGACATATTTATGGCACTGATTTACCTGAACAGGATAAGAAAGCCTTGATTGAGTATCTCAAAACTCTGTGATCTCCTTGACTGTCTAGAGCACTAGCATATGGGGGAGTTTATCTGCCCCATATGCAGCAATTAAACTAATTGTCTTTAGTGATATCTTTCACTTTCAGTTAAACGACAGTATTCTATATAACAATTATCAAAATAACCAAACTTTTTTTGGGCGACTCTACAAGCTAAAAACTAGTATTTTATTGTTTTTTCTACCCTCTTAAGTAATTCAATTCTCAGTGATTTGATTTAAGCGATCGCAAATCCCTCTTAGTTCGGTTTGATTACACACTGGATCTCGTGGTGCTGGCAATTCTGTGTTGGGCCATGTGGGTAGATCAAAACAGGGACAACAGGTTGGTGGTATCCCAGCCGTTTTAATGGCTAAAGGCATATCACAACGGGCACAAGGCAGTATATCCCACTTGGGTGTTAATAAATCCGCAATTGCTGCCTCAGTTCCTTCCAGGTAACAATCACCAGTCTCTGGTGAAATAGCTAGCTGCCAAATAGTTTCAAATTCTTGGCTGTAGTGCTTGCCATTTGTGAATGATTGCGGCTGCATAGCTGAAAAACCATTGCGCATCACAACTTTTTTGCCTAACTGGAACCAGTAGGTGAGATAGCGTTTGACTTGTGATTCAGATGCCATGGTTTTGTTAGTAGTTAGTTTTAATCCGTTAATGAACGACTGAGCTAGGAGGCTTCTTCTCCACTGCCGGTATCTTTCCCCTCTTGCGATGGATTTAATTAGGTTTGAGGTGATTCGCCAACAGTACCATTATAGGGTAATGGTTGACCCAGGGTACTGAGATTAAGCACATGACCACCGGTGACTAAGTAGACTGGATTAGCCAAGTGCCCCAAATAACGCACCACATTTCCCAAGCGATCGCGAAATGCCCTACCCATAGGATAAGCTGGAACCACTCCCCAGCCAGCCTCTTCTGCAACAAAAATTACAGAACCTTTAACCTTGGTCAAACTATTCCATAAGTTTTGTAAGGTTTGCTGCCAAACAGTATCATCCTGTTCTAGGCAATTGGCAACCCAGGTTCCTAGAGAATCTACTAACAGGCAGTGATTGATGTCAGAATAGTTGGTAATTGTTGTTGCCAAGTCCAGTGGTACCAAAAGGGTTGTCCACGAACTGGGGCGTCGCTGCTGATGTTTTTCAATCCGAGCCAGCCACTCTGGATCATCCGGGTTGGTTGTGGCAGTAGCGACGTATATTACCGATTTGCCAGTCTGCGTGGCCAGGGTTTCTGCCCACTCGCTTTTGCCAGACCTGGATGGTCCGGTGACTAAAATTAAATTACTGCTCAATTTTGTACTGGTAAATTTAGTAGTATTCAAGGCTATTGGGAGTTATCTTCGCTTTAGTCAAAATTAATAGACCCTATCGTCGAGAATAATGGGCATCTTAGCCCTTGACATCAACTATATTTACTCACAAAATCAGTCTTCATGAAATCCAAATTGCGACGGATCGAGACAACACTAAATCAGTTAGCAAAAGCTAGTGCCACTGATTCATCACAACCATCCCCAGCTGTGGCTGATCAAACTAATCACCAACAAGCAGGTGTAGTAAGTCGTAGAAATAAAAAGGAACCTTCTTTCTCTATGGCAGTACAACCGTTCCCCACTCGCCAGGATGAACAGAAGATACCGACTCTGCCTAGATTGAAATACCCTAAACTGGGAAACCATCGCCATGGTGCTAACCCAGCTTTGGCAATGAATCTGTTGCAAGACATTGAGGGAATTGTTCTGGGTTGGCAGCAGGAACTGCACAAAATCCTCCTTCAAATTCAAGACCTATACCTAGAAGGCCCAATTGTTGATGGTTGGTTAGAGTCTCAAGGGAGTCAACCCCAAGATGCCATAGGAACCGTAAGACTAGCCAATGGTGACCGGATGATGGACTATGTGGATGAAGGAGTTGAGCAATCGAATACTAATGTTACGTATCAATCTCCTCGTACTGGTTACCGTCTTTGTGGCTTGGATGAGCAGGGTCAATCTTGGTCAAGGTCTTGTCCAGCGGATCAGGTTCCCAGTGTGAGCATGGCCATCGCTCGTTATCAAAAACTGCGACAACTGTTAATTCGGAAAAAATACCTCGAAGACCGCCTCAGTCAACTAGCAGAAACATTAACTGTGATGCACTCTCAGCTGAATAAGCCTTAATTAAAGGTTTGCGATTGACCTTTGCTCACGCTTCGCAATGAAGCGAACGCGCCCCGCGTGGCCTACGGCCTCAGCTTCCGCGCTTTTGCGATCGCACTCACTATGGGCCGATCACTATGAGCCGATGCTTTGGCAGCTAAAAGCTACCTGGAATCTCTCTAACAAAGCCCAAATGGGGTTCGATGCGACCTGTAGTCATGCTCACCCAAGCTAGTCCTTCGGAAGTTCCGATCCACAACTTGTTACCAGTATTAGGAGCTAATGCCAGAATACGACTAGAAGGTAGCTTGCCTAGTTTAGCCAACACTTCTCCACTGTCTCGTTTAATTTTAAATAAGCCATTATCTGTACCAACCCAAACATTACCATCTAGATCAAACTGGACAGCAGTGACATTACGTCCTCTTAGGGGAGTTACAGACCTGAACACTTCGTAAGTGTCTGGGTTAATCACCAGTAAACTATTAGGAGTGCCAGCCCATAGCATTCCCTCCGGTCCTCTGGTCAAGGTTTGCACCGTGTTTCCTGGTAAATCCTTGATGCGAGCGATCACAAAAGCACTAGCAGTATCCACTCGCACTAGCCCTTCTAGAGTGCCCACCCACAGCTGACCCTCTTGATCTAGAGTCAGAGCATTGGCACTGACACCGGGTAATTTTTGTAACGTTGTCATCAACAATCCCTGGTCAGGGCTAATCAGAGCCAGACCGCGATCGCTTCCCACCCAAAGATAGCCACGAGTGTCAATCAACAGGGACAACACATTATTAGACGGTAAGGTAAAGTTTTGGGCATTAATTTCATTATTACGGGGGTCTATACGCAATAGTCCTTCATAGGTTCCTACCCAAATCCGCCCTACCCGATCCTGAGCTATCGCACCAACAGTGTAATTGGGGAGACTTAGGCGAGTGCGGATTTTTCCAGTATTAGGGTCAATTCTAGTTAATCCTAGCCAAGAGCCCACCCAAAGCTCACCAGTAAAATCCGGTTGCAAAGCAGACACCCGAAAATCTGCTGGTAGGGGCTGGGTTTCTTGCCTGAGGCGTTGATCAGGCAAAGGTCTAGTTGGGGGCGGAGGGTTTCTAAGGGAGGTGGGGGGGGATACCTCTTTGTTTAGCGAGTCAGTGGATAACTGTGTCTGAGCGATCGCTGTTGAGAAATGGTTGTTTGGCTCACTGTCTGGGATTGACACAGGTAAGATTTGCCCCAGCAGTGTAGCACTGACTACCAGAGCGATACGGTTAGTTAACCGATTAGTTAACCGGTTAGTTAAGCAGTTAGTTAACCATGCCATTATTTCCAGCATCTTCTTGATTAAGCCTTTAGTTGATCACGACTGGGTGCATCTCATATTTGAAAATGTTGCGTAGGATACGTAGGGTGCGTTAGGGGGGATTGCCATCATATTCAACTTCGTAGCCAGTAGCCCCGTAACGCACCACCGAAGGGCTCGCCGTCATTTTCAGCCTCGTAGCCAGCCTTGGGAAAGTCTGCCCCGTAACGCACCACGGGGTCAAACACCAAAAATGAGATGCATCCATCAGGACTTACCCTTGCATCCGTTGCTCAATCCTAATTTTAGGGGCGATTGTCGGGGCGCAATGGTTGCGCCCTCACGATCTATCGCGCAACTGTTCAAGTTTTATTTATCTGGTTTTGTTTTCTAAGCCCGCTGCCCAACCTTGTCAAGGAACCTATTATAGTCAATTTTATCGTTTTTGTTACAAAAATGTGATAAATATTTACATTGAGTGACGTTATAAGAGGAGCTGATACATTCCTAAAGAATATTTGAGGTTCAAGTGATCCCATTACCTGCTATATTTCAAAATGATTAAGAAATCCTGAATTGCCTTAGCGACTTGACCCACTAGCAACCGTGTACCAATCAGCGGAGCAGTCGGGTAAGTAAGTAAAGCTACAGGTAATCCCCAACATTAGCCACAAACAGGTGATTGTGGAATCGGTGTTGTGCCCTTCTTCAGGCTTAGACAACAAGCCTAGATGGGTTGTGTGTTCTCTTAGCTAGGAGCAACACACAACACTAAGAAAAGAAAATCTCTTCTAGCGATAGCAACATTCAGTAGTTCCTAAGGAAGCAACGCATGTCTTACTCATCAACCAGGACTCAGACAAAAGCTGGCTACGATGCCGGTGTAAAAGACTATAAATTAACCTATTATACGCCAGATTATACTCCAAAAGATACGGATATTTTGGCAGCGTTTCGCGTAACACCGCAGCCTGGTGTACCTCCGGAAGAAGCCGGTGCAGCGGTTGCAGCTGAGTCTTCTACGGGTACCTGGACAACAGTTTGGACTGACTTGCTGACTGACCTAGACCGTTACAAAGGTCGTTGCTACGACATCGAACCAGTACGTGGGGAAGACAACCAGTTCATCTGCTTTATTGCCTACCCACTGGATCTGTTTGAAGAAGGCTCAGTCACCAACATGCTGACCTCCATCGTGGGTAACGTATTTGGTTTCAAAGCTCTGCGAGCACTGCGTTTAGAAGACTTGCGGATTCCCATTGCTTACCTCAAAACCTTCCAGGGACCACCCCACGGGATTGTTGTAGAGCGGGACAAGTTGAATAAGTATGGTCGTCCTTTGCTCGGTTGTACCATTAAGCCCAAGCTAGGTCTATCCGCTAAGAACTACGGTCGTGCAGTATATGAGTGCTTGCGCGGTGGTCTGGACTTCACCAAAGACGACGAAAACATTAACTCCCAGCCCTTCATGCGCTGGCGCGATCGCTTCTTGTTCGTAGCAGACGCAATCCACAAATCCCAAGCTGAAACTGGCGAAATCAAAGGTCACTACCTCAACGTCACTGCTCCCACCTGCGAGGAGATGATGAAGCGGGCTGAGTTTGCTAAATCACTCAACATGCCCATCATCATGCACGACTACCTCACTGGTGGCTTTACCGCCAACACCACTCTGGCTCGTTGGTGCCGTGATAATGGGGTTCTGCTGCACATCCACCGCGCTATGCACGCTGTGATTGACCGTCAGAAACACCACGGTATGCACTTCCGTGTCTTGGCTAAGTGCTTGCGCATGTCCGGTGGTGACCACCTCCACTCCGGTACTGTAGTCGGTAAGCTTGAAGGTGAAAAAGGTATCACCATGGGCTTCGTTGACCTGATGCGGGAAGACCACATTGAGCAAGACCGCGAACGGGGTATTTACTTCACTCAAGACTGGGCTTCCATGCCTGGTGTAATGCCAGTGGCTTCTGGTGGTATTCACGTTTGGCACATGCCTGCGCTAGTCGAAATCTTTGGTGATGATTCCTGCCTACAATTCGGTGGTGGTACTCTAGGTCACCCATGGGGTAATGCTCCTGGTGCTACTGCAAACCGGGTAGCTCTAGAAGCTTGTATCCAAGCTCGTAACGAAGGTCGTAACCTGATGCGTGAAGGTGGTGACGTGATCCGGGAAGCTGCTAAGTGGAGTCCTGAGTTGGCAGTTGCTTGCGAACTGTGGAAGGAAATCAAGTTCGAGTTCGAGGCAATGGATACAGTCTGATGCAGTTTGAGCTGTGAAGTTTGAAGTATGAAACGCCATACTTTAGACTTCATACTTTTTCCAAACGACTGGGTTCAACCATGGATTTAAAACGAGTTGCGAAAGATACAGCCAAGGTGCTGGCTAGCTATATGACCTATCAAGCACTGCGGACAGTGGTAAACCAGTTAAGAGAAACCGACCCTCCTCGAGCGCTTTGGCTACAGTCTTTTTCCTCACAACAAAGTATCCAAGATGGAGACGTTTATCTTGAGGAATTACTGCGGGCTAAACCTGAATTTGCGTTGCGGATTATGACTGTGCGGCAACATATAGCGGAGGAAGTGGCCGAGTTCTTGCCTGAAATGGTTTGCACTACTATCCAGCAGTCGAATATAGAACATCGGCGTCGGCATCTTGAGCGCATCACGCAATTCACTATTCCAGATAACCCGACTAATTCTGAGCAGCAAACTGATTCGGATAACTAATTGGTTCAACCGAAGACGTGACCTGGTATCCCCCAAATTTCATACCTATACTTCAACAGAGAATCAAACAGAGCATCAAAATCTATGAAAACATTACCAAAAGAGCGTCGTTACGAAACCCTTTCCTACTTACCTCCCCTGAGTGACGCTCAGATTATGCGGCAAGTGGAGTACATCTTAGCGGAAGGTTACATCCCTGCGATTGAGTTCAACGAAAGCTCTGAACCAGAGATTTACTACTGGACATTATGGAAACTGCCTTTGTTCAAGGCTACCTCACCTAAAGATGTGCTAGCGGAAGTGGATGAGTGTCGCTCTGAATACCGCGACTGCTATATCCGGGTTGTAGGTTTTGATAACGTTAAGCAGTGCCAAGTTCTCAGCTTCATCATTCACAAGCCTAATGAAGGTGTTAGCCGCAGCCGTTGGTAACCGCAGCTTTTACTACTAAAGGCTAAGGCATTCATGGTTGAGTGAAATGCTATTATTAGCCCCCCGAGCGAGGGATTGCTCGCTCGGGGGGCTGTTTCATTCTTGACCCTAAAATTCAGGGGTGAGGAAGCCAAAGCCCCTTCTGGTCGGGGTTAGGGGTGAGTCCCATACTCCCAACTCCCGACCCAAATTTAAAAAACCTACTCCTGTGGGGTTCCCGTCAGTCGCGCTTTGCATCAAGATAACCAACTTTATCCAACAGTCAGGACTTAGGAGTTAGAAGTCATAATGAATTATAGCCCTTGCCCAATGGCTATAGATAGAACCTGGGTTAATTAATAAATTAACAATGACTAACAACGGCTCCAACAGATTAGATCGAATTGAAGCAACAATAGAACAGATGCTAGCTGTTCAACGTGAACTACAAGAAACACAATTAAGGTTTCAAGAGAACCAACAACAACAAGAAAGGATATTAGAACAGATCCTAGCTAGTCAACGTGAACTACAAGTTGGTCAACGTGAACTACAAGTTGGTCAACGTGAACTACAAGTTGGTCAACGTGAACTACAAGAAATACAATTAAGGTCTCAAGAAAAGCAACAACGACAAGAAAGGATATTAGAACGATTAATTGGATATAGCATCACCCAAGAATCTGACAAATTAGATTTAGAGGAAAGAATGAATGCCTTAGAGCAAAGAGTTAAAGGTTTAGAAAATCGGTGAATGACTTACACTAACTTGGCTCTAGTGGTATCTTTTTCTAGGCCAAGTCTCGTTAGCGATCTGGCATAGAACCTCTCATCACACCTCCAGGAAGAGAAATTATTGGCACTTGACCGGTAGGAACACTCTCAGGAGTAACTCCAGCAGAAGTAACGCTAGAGGAATCATCAGGATTGATGACAATACCAAGCATCCGAAATACTGTTTGGTTTTCGTCTGGTGAGTCTGAAATTGCTCTGACAAAGTTGTTTCTGACATCCAAGGATTGGTTCGCAGTAAATTCTGTAGTTCCAACGTTGAAAGTAAACACAGAATCGGGCAACCCACCAATATGAGCCCCACCCATGGACGACGAAACGACAGGGTCCATAACATTAAAAGTAAAGTTTCCTAGAGCATCAAGCTGACCCGGAAAACTGATCATCATAGGTGCAGCACTAGGAGAGCGAAAACCTGGTGAAAGGATGGGAATAGTTACACCACCAGCAGGGTTATTAACATTAACATTAAGAATGGCATCAGCATTGATACCTGGTCTTAAGGCAGTGCCAATTTGGGTATCTGTGCTTCCTCGATCAAGCAGAGGGTCACTGACTCCATTGAGAGCATTTTGTAAGAAAGATTTTATTTTTCGGATATCCCGACGACAGTCTATGTCTATTATTCCTGCTGGGGCTTGTGATTGTTCTGTTTCAGAAGGGTTGGTTGAGTCAGCTTGAGCAACCCTATTGTTGGTACAAGTTCGGTTATTGCTGGGTACTTCGTCTGCTTTGACAATATTGCCCAAAGTACTATTGAAACTGTAAAAGCATATTCCGACTAAAAAAGCTTGTCGAATAAATTGCCAAGAATATTTGTGCAGTTTTAACATAAGCTATCCTGTTTTAGAAACGAAAAGTGGCACGGAGTACACCGATATAAATATCGTTGTTTTCTTCTATATGTCCAGGATCAGTAACCATAAAAAATCCTGGAGTAATATAGATATTGTTGCTAAATTTGTGGCGATAGAAAATTTCATAGTGAATTGAAGTGGCGTTATCTTCTCCTAAAAGTAAACCATTGCCGTTCTCTAATTTTAGAGGTTGACCAATGATTAAGCCTAGTAAACTTCCTTCTTGACCAAAAGGATCTGAAAAGGCTAAGGAAAGCAAGTAAGTGCTGGCATTAGCAAAATCATCTGATGCCAAAGCATTAGTGAAGGTATATCCTCCCCAACCCGCAAAGGTAAGGTTATCAGTAAAACGCCACTGTAAGCTACCGCCCACAGCATGGGTCTGAGTTTCTTGAAGCAGTAGACTAGAAGTATCAGCGTTAAAGCTACCTGCGAAAGTATTTAACTGACCATCATTGGCGTAGGCATTAATATAGTGTAGTCCAGCCGCCATGTTATTGGCTGGGGTAAACAATAATTGCACTCCTAAAGCACTATGATCTGGACTAATAAAACCCTGACTAGGGCTACTGCTATTCCGGGTTCCGTAAGCAACTTGTAAACGGAGTGGATCTGCTACAAACCAGTCTAAACCAACCCCCGCATCGAGAGCGCCAATTTTGAAAAGTGGACTGGCTTCGCCGAAACGAGAGATAGAACCTATACCCACATCCAAGAAGGGACTGTTAGCAGTAAGGACACTACCTAAACTAAAACCGACTGGTTTTATAGTAAAGACAACTCGGTCACTAATGGCAAAGCGGTATTCTAAGCTATCTAAAACCACATCATTATCGAGATCGTCTTGGTAAGACAGTAAGGCGGCAAAAGTATTGAGTACATTGGGGTTGGCAAAACCACCATCATCGAAATTACCGGAAGCTAAAACAATACGCAGACGATCTCTGCCTGTGAATGAAGCAACAGTTCCAATGCGGGCAAGATAATTAAGAACAGTGTTAGCATCTCCTGTGCCTGGTGGATTGCCTCCTTCAGCAGCAGCTAGGCCAAAAATAACTTCTCCTCCAAATTTGACAGTGGTGGAAAACTGATGCTCCTCTAGGAAAGCAACTCGACTGTCTAGGTTATCTACCCGTGTTTTTAGTTGGGCTAATTCTGGGTTAAATTGATTAGCTAATTGTTGTAATGTGGCTAAATCTTCTTCAGAAATACGATTAGCACTTTCAACCGCAACCAGTCTCTCAATCTGTTCCATACAGGCGTTCAAACCTGCGGCAAATTCATAGCGAGTTAAGGCTCGGTTGCCTTGAAAAGTCCTATCTTGGTATCCGGCAATACAACCATAGCGTTCTATTAAACTTCGTAGTGCTTCAAATGCCCAGTCCCCCGGTTGCACATCTTGGAGTTGGACAATATTGGTTACCTGAGTCATGGCTGTGCCATCAATTTCAGGTGATGGTTCCAGGGATGTTGATTGTTCTGGTAGTTCTGGAACTGTTGATGTGGGTTCGCTGAGTTGATCAACCCTAGTACTAACTGGATTGGTCGTTGTTGGTGTATTAACACTCTCGATTTTGTCTAATAAGACTATACCCAGTTCTGCATCAAAATCCTTAAGCAGTCGTTCTAGTCTGGCTCGGTGATGTTGAATAACTGCGTCTTCTGATACGGCGCTATAAGTTTGGGCGATATGCTGTTGACAAGCACTTAAGATAGCAGCAAATTCAGAACGGGTTAAGGCTTCATTGTTTACAAAGGCGCTCTTGTCTGTGGTACAGCCAGAAAACTCAACCAGTTCTCTCAAGGCTTCGTAAGACCAGCTTCCAGGTTGTAAATTGTCGGTTAGTGCCCAGGTTTTGGGGGCAGTTAATAGCAATCCGGTTACTCCTGATAGGAAAAGGAGTAAGAGTTTTTGAGTTTTCATGGTCACTCCTGCACACTGAAAAAAGGAAAAATATCGGTTGATTCAAAACTTTATCTCTCTGTTTCCATAAATGATGGTGTTTTTTGACATTCCTGCAATTTTCTTTGTAGAACATCATCCAAGCAAATAATAAGATCTCTGATATCCTCAATGTTGTCAGCTAGTTCAATATTATTGTTCCCTGCTTTGATCAATTTTTCACTCGCTTTCATAAAACTTAAATAAGAAGCTGAATCTATCAGAGATGACTTACCTTCTTTGATTATATTGATAAAGTTATTTATTTTAATTCCTGAATATTTTCTGCCGTGGATTGCTATTAAATAACCCTGAGAATCAAATACAGGCCCACCACTCATACCTACTTTTGTATTATTAGTGTAAGATAAATCAAATCCTCCATCTGACTTAGGAGAAGTAAGTTTCTTATCCACTTTACCTGATAAAGTTTTTCGCTTTCTTTTTTCCTGATCAATACGATCATCATCAGGAATTGGCCAGCCAGAGACAAAGACTTCATCTCCTTCTCCAATCTTGTCTGAATTTCCTACAGGTGCAGTATAGTAGGACTTATGACTCTCAAATTTAATAACTGCCAAGTCAAAACCATCAATTCGTTCGTTTCGTTCGCCTTGTTGTCTGCCGAATTGCTCGATACTATTGGAACTAGCTACTGGATATACTTCCCTATCACTGGTACGGATTCCATAAGGCGTATCAGGATCAGGCACTACGTGCAAAGCTGTTAAAACATAATAAGTGTAGGGAGCTGTGTTTCCTTTTTTTCCGACAATAACACCAGAGCCTAACCTTTCATGCAAAGTTTTATTGATGCTTATACATGACTCAACTGCTCCTTTTTTTTCTAACCCCTCAGAAACAACCACTGTTGTTATACGTGAGATTTTGTCAACTGTTTTTTGCTGTTGTGTAATCGAAAAAACTTTTGGAGGATGTGTGATTATTAAAACAAAAGCAGTAAAAATACCTAAAAAAATAATAGATAATCTGTTAGTGAAGGTCATAGTGCTTTGTTTTAAATAAAAAATTATATATTATTGGGTACTTTAGGCAGATATACTGATTGGGTTTGCTCTTCTGTAAAAATTACAGAAGTATCAGTTCTTTGGAGAAAAATATTGATAGGAATAGCCCAACTCAAGGCATCCATTTTTTTAAACAATTCTGGATTTGGGTAGTTTCCATCAGTTAACTGAAATACTTCAATTCCTTGGAATGGTTTTTTTGTGCGACCATTAATGCCAATAACTTGACCCTTATGATCTAAAACAGGTCCCCCACTCATTCCCAGTTCCACATCGTTAGTGTAGCCCATTTTATAGCCTTGGAGTAAAGAGATTTCTGACATTAACATCTCTAGGGTTCCTGTTGTTAGTTTAAATGCTCTTAAACCCCAATCAAAGGTTTCTCTAAAGCCTTGATCATTGTAGCTATAGTTAGGAAATCCTGCGGCATAAACTTTTTCTCCAATAGTAATCTCAGAGTTTCTTAAAACAGCTACCTCATAAACAATTTCACTTTCAAATTCTACTAAACCTAGATCAATTCCGCTAAGATTAGGCAGAGTCTTTCGACGTGCTGCATGACTCTGAGCATCTGCTGTTAAAACGGTATAGTGATTATCCCTACTACCATTGACGACATGATCGTTAGTTAGCACAGTATAAGTTTTGCCTTGATGATCAATAATGACTCCTGAACCCGCGCCACGATTGGTAAAAATTCGGACTGTTATCTGATGGGCAGTTTCTGCTACAGACTCTTTTACTTCTGATGCGAGTTTTTTTTCAACTGTTTTTCCATACTTTAAGCCAGGTAGGGGTTGCTGCTCTAGTAGGAGGTTTCTAGCTTGCTCGCATGATACCATGACACTAACAATAGTTAAACTATTAACTAAAAATTGATTAAAAAACATAACCTATTGAATGAAAACCATTGTGGTGTAAGGATTACATAAAATACACAAAATAGCACGGTAAGCGCAAGAATAATTGAACCAAAATGTGATAAAGCACAAAGATTATGACCATATCAAGCCTTGATTTTCAGCACGATGGCGCTTCTTTATCAAAATTTTTGGGAATAATGCCTCCTTATTTAATCTTGCACTTACCCTGTACCAAATGGTCTCTATACTTTCATCAATTATTCATACCACGGCTCAATATTACCTTCAGAATTGACCCCCTGGGTAGGATTAGGAGTAGGAGTAGGAGTAGGAGTAGGTCTAGTTGACGAGCCAAACAACTTCTCCTCAACAATCTTGCCAAGTTCTAGATAATATCGCCGACTATTCTGCTGTACTACATGACCAGTTACTACAGGATCACGAAGACGATTACTCAAATCAGCAAGAGCGTCTCCTGAATTCTTATAATAATTACCTAAAATAATATTCATGAGGTGATTACTCTCATTACAACCACTGTGGAAATTATAAACAACGCAAAGAACATCATACCCCTTGCGAGAACCAGTTGTAAGCCGGATGTTTGACATTTTATATCCATTGTTTGCGTAATGTCTATTTAGTGTATTAGTCACTTGATAGCAGCGCTTTTCAGGAGTATACCCATTTGCTGCAAGTGCTTGACTTTGCCAATTAATTATTGGTGGTGTTGGGGAGTTCGGGGAATTCCAAATTTCTTGACCATTCTCAAGGCGAACAACAACTGTGTCCCAACCTATATTCCCACGAATACACTTAAATCTCGCTGTTGGAGCATCTTTGGCAGATAAGGGCTGACTGGTTAAAGTTATAACACTATAAAAAGCTAAACCAGTGACGATATATTTGGCAATCGATTTGAGATTCATGGTAGACTCCTAATTAGGAATAAAAATCAAATAATTAAACAATAAAATAGCTCAAAATAAGCTCAAAAAAATATTAATTATTTACTACTTCTCAATAAAGCAGGAATAATTAATTATTCAGCCCAAGAGTCATTAGGATTGGATAAACTAGGCGAAACCTTACCATTATTTAGACTTAGAGACTCTTTTACTAAGTCTCCCAATCTCATTACATCATATTGTTCACCAAGATTATGAGGAATTGGAATTGGCAAAATATCTTGATATTCTTCCCCAAAAGTTAACAGTAAATTGCTGCCATCACTCATACAGCGCTGTTTCTCACTATTCACAACACAGAGGACATCCAAGCCATTACGACGACCATTAGTAAGATATAATTTTCTTAATTGGTAGCCATTTTGAGCATAAAAGTTGTTGAGCCTATTGGTAACATGAAAACAGCGTTGCTCTGGTGTCCATGAATTCTGGTAAAATCTGTAATCTCGCCAAACAAAAATAGGGGCTGTTTTTTTTCCACTAGCGATAGAAATAGCAATGGCTTCATAACTGTTATCGTTTTTGTTATAGTTACAGGCAAACCTTACAGTTGGAGGATTTACACTGACAACTTCACCCTCAGGGGATGGAGAATTCGGTACAATAACTCTACCCTTGCTATCCGTTAGCTTGAGAACAACTCGATAGTTTCCTTGGCTGTTATCAACTGAAGACACAAAGATTCTCCAAGTTCCTGTTTCAGCCGTATTATCATCCTTAAATTTTTCTCGCTCTCCTACTCCCTCCTGATCAATCGATTTCAGCAACCTGCCATTGGGATCAACTACATATAACTTCAAATTGACCCCAGAATCCGCAACAGGAATCGCCTCTAATTCAATGTCGTAGCCTGAGATTGTTTTGAAATGATACTCATTACAGATTGCTTCTTGAGTTAAGTGACAAGTGGGCGTGTCAGTGAAGCTAATTCTTCCCCAAACAGGTTCAGTAGATTGCAACTCCTGAATTGCCCAAACTGTCTTCCCAAAGCCCAAAAGAGAAATTCCGGTAATGGCAGCGGTAGTAATCCGATGGAACAAGTTGCTCTTCATGAGCAGATATCCGAAAATTTTACAAGGGTTTAACCTAAAGCTTTCGTCAACCTTCGGGACTAATACTATAGTTAGAGTAGAATCAGCGGCAACTAAAGTTTACAATTCTTTACTTTTTAGAGGCTCACTTACTTTTAAATTAAAGAGTTAGTAAGGTTGTTTTAGGGGATATAGAGGCAACCTGGGAGCAGATCAGCTTTGTGGGCTGGGCTTTTGGAACGTAGGTGTGACGCCAAGCGATCGCGACCTAAGGAGCGTCAGCCTTCTCGAAGAGTAACCCAGCACCTGGATCAATGTTGGGTTTTAGGTTTCGTACCGCTTATGGCCAAGCAAGCTACAGCCAAACCTACCTGAATAGGTATATCCAAAACTGACATACTTCCGGAAATCTCGGCTCATAGCCTCTAAATCAATACACCAAGACTTACACAGTACAGGGTGGATTTGATGTTAGGAACAACGATAGGCGGACGCTATCACATTATCAACAAACTTGGCGAAGGTACATACGGTCAGACATGGTTAGCAGAAGACCGACATTTACTGGGCTCTCCTGACTGTGTAGTTAAACAATTGAAGCCCGAGACTACCGACGCCTCTGAGTGGGAGATAGCCAAACGATTATTTGAAGAAGAAGCAAAAACTTTGCAAGAATTAGCCAAAAATGATCTAATTCCGCAAATAATGGCTTATTTAGAAGAAAACGGTCAGCGCTACTTAGTTCAGGAATATATTCAAGGACATGATCTAAGCCAAGAATTGGAGAGAGGGCAAACGTTTAGTGAAACATTAGTTATAGAGCTTTTACAACAAATTTTACAGGCATTAGAAGTTATTCAACAGCATAACCTTATCCACCGCGACATTAAACCGTCTAACTTAATGAGACGTAAGCAAGATGGCAAAGTGGTTCTGATTGACTTTGGAGCCGTAAAAAAGTGGCAACCTGATAACCAGCCTACAGCACCGACTGTTAGGATTGGCACACCAGACTACATGGCTCCTGAACAAGATCAGGGTTATCCTAACCTCAGTAGTGATATATACGCAGTTGGAATGATTGGAATCCAAGCACTTACAGGAGAACTGCCCAACCCCCTACAATGGGATGAAAATGGCAAAATAATCTGGCCTAATAACCAAGTCAAGGTCAGTGATGAACTAGCAGCAGTTTTAGATAAAATGGTATGCTACAAGTTTCGTGAGCGTTACTCCTGTGCAACTCACGCATTAGAAGCACTTAAGGAGGTTAAAGAGGAACTACAGTCAACCATAAGACTTAAGCGTCCTCCAAGGAATATACAAGCTTCACCGTTTAAAATTAAGCCAATTGTTATAGCTGGCTCCTGCTCACTTATTTTTGCTTTGGGTTCTTTATTTTTACTATCCAAAGTATTAGAAAAACCTCAAAACGGAGAACCAGAATATATTAAAAACAAAAACCAAAAACCTTGGTGGGAGTAATATGATTGGACATTGTATAACAGTCCAATTCTATCAGTTAACCAATAAAAAAATTAGCATACTTTTATAATTTACTAGAGTCTAATAAGGCTGTCTCATCCCTTCCTAGTTAACATCCCTCATCAGCATCAACTCTCCCCAGATCAGGAGCAAATCTTCTTGCTAAGTTTCGCGAGTGAGATGGAATATCAGGAAATTGCAAGTCAACTGAAGACCTCTAGAGAGTTGTGGCGCAAACCCATGAGTCAAATCTACATGATTTTAATAATTTTGTGGAATAGGCATCTTGGTGGAATGGGCATCTGGCTGTGGAACGGGCATCTTGATGGAACGGGCATCTTGATGGAATGGGCATCTGGCTGTGAAACGGGCATCTTGCCCGTTACAATTCCCAGGCGGGCAGGATGCCCACCCCACTGATATTTATCCTGCCCCTCAGCAATGCCATAAATTTGACATAACAACGGCTAATCGCTAATTTTCACCTATGATGTCTAATTACTAATTATCAGCTTCACAGGACTTAATCAGTTTATTGAAATCTTCAGGAGGTTCCGCACCACCAGTAATTTCCAGACCAATACTTAGAAACTCTTCATAGGGGTATTTTTCTTGAATTTTATCAATGGTACACTGACAAAAATTCTCAGCCTCTGAGCCCTTAGTCCCAACACATTGCCCCATGTAAAAATTGACAAACTCAGGTGTATAACCAATCTCAGATTGTTGGAGGATAGTCTCAGCTTCTTTAGGGATAGTCAATGGTTTTTGAGGAATAGTCTCAGCTTCTTCAGGAATAGTTTCAGTTTCTTGGGAATAACCCACGGTTGGGCTGACGAGAGCAAACAAACAGGCACTGATAATTGATAGCTGGTATCGTTTGATGTTCATGCTTTTTAACCTCTACAGAAATTAGCCCATTCGGACTATTTTAACAATTGCACACTATTAGGTTTCCCATCTTTTCTCTGAAAGAAACATTAGGCAAAAGGCTTGCAGGGAACATGCAAAACGGAACCATGTCACCTTTGTACATGTCACCTTTGTAATTATGTATATAGATCCCCCCTAACCCCCCTTAACAAGGGGGGAATTAGATTCAAAATTTACCCTTACTAAGGGAGATTGAGATTCAAAAGTCCCCCTTACTAAGGGGGATTTAGGGGGATCTGAATCAGGGATTAACAAAACTGACATGCTCCCAGACAAAACAGATAATCAACAATTAACTGTTAGCAATTTCCAAAGGACTAAAAGACTAGCCAAGAAACACAATACCAGTTTTTAGCTTGTAGGGTAGGTCTAGATTAGATTATCTCAGTTGCTAGTTATCAGTGAGTAATTATCAAAAATTACCTCAAAATCCCTTCCACACACCAAATAGTAGTATTCCTAGATACTCAATTTTCGATTATTGGTATCAAAAGCTAAAAGTTATCAGGATAACGTAAGCTATCAGCTATCAGCGTGTCGCGTATCAGCTATCAGCGTGTCGCGTATCAGCTATCAGCCATTCGCGTAGCGTGGCCAACGGCCAAGGCCAACGGCTGAATGCTTACCTTTCAGCTTTTGAATAAAATAAGCTGACGGCTGACCGCTGACTGCTGAATGCTCACGGAATAACTAGCAACTTTCCTGAGATTACTTCGCCCACCCCACTTTAATTGGTATTTTTTTTAGATGCAAGTCCCTAATTACTACCAATAATCATCCCGACCAGTAGCACAAAGCCAATCCAGACATTTTGGCGAAAAATATCTCCATAGACAGATGTGGGATGATTGGGCTTTCGTAGTCTAGTATAGTGCCAAATCCAGACTACTGTCGCTATCACTAGCGCTAACCAAAAGCCCAGTTGGAGATCCACCACAACTCCCAGGCCAGCAAGCAAGCTAGCACTACCAGCAAAGAACACACCTACGGCATCAGCAGCATACTTACCGAAAAACAAGGCACTAGAGCGCACCCCAATCCTCTGGTCATCCTCCCGGTCTGGCATGGCATAGACTGTGTCAAATCCCAATGCCCAAAGTACCGTTGCTCCCCAGAGTAACCAGGTAGCTGGTTCTAGAGTAGTAGTAATGGCACTCCAACTAATCAGTACAGCAAAACCCCAAGCAATGGCCATAACCAGTTGCGGTACAGGAAACACTCGCTTGGCAGATGGGTAAAACACAATTACTGGTACAGCGGCCACGCAAAGCCCAAAGGTGAAAGCATTAAGATACAGAGCAATCACCCCAGCGCAGACCATAGCAACTAAGGCAACTACTACACCAACTTTGACCGATAGGGCTTTGGATGCCAAAGGGCGTGAGCGAGTTCGCTCCACTTGGGGATCAATATTGCGATCCCAAACGTCATTAATTACACAGCCAGCAGCACTGGTGGCTAAGGTTCCAAGAATAATCACGCTAACCAGGGGAATCGGTGGTTTCCCTTGGGCTGCTAAAAAAACTGCCCACAGTGCTGGCACCATTAAAATCAATCGTCCAGTTGGCTTGTCCCATCGCAACAGTCGCATAATGGCTAGCCAGGTGGGTATGGGATTGGGTTTTGGCTGGGTAAGCATAGCAGGAATGGTGACTCGTTTGTTGGTAATTTTGTTTGTAGGTAATTTTCCGGATTGTTTCCTCGAATCAGAGGAATTTCACAATAGGAGATAGTGCCTATTTTTTGTTAGTCTCCTTAAAGATATCGTTATTGATAGGTTTCGGGTTGATATCTGTAAGCAGGATACATCAATATGGTTAACTCACTGACCCAAGACATTTTCCTACATGTTTCCACTCCTGACAAAGAGCAAGAGCGCATTATTGCTGCCATCGATATTGGTACCAATTCCATTCACATGGTGGTAGTGCGAATTGATCCTAAACTACCGGCATTCACGATTATTGGTAAAGAAAAGGACACGGTCAGGTTAGGAAATTGCAACCCCCGGACCGGTGAGTTGACCCCCGAAGCCATGAACAGAGCGATCGCAACTCTACAACGCTGCAAGGAACTGGCAGCCAGCCTCAATGCTGAAAACATCGTTGCTGTAGCAACCAGTGCTGTGCGGGAAGCTCGGAATGGCCAGGCTTTTTTACAGCAGGTATATACAGAATTGGGTTTATTGGTCAACCTAATTTCTGGTCAGGAGGAAGCACGACGCATCTACCTAGGTGTGTTGTCGGCTATGGAATTCAACAACCAGCCCCATATCATTATTGATATTGGCGGTGGTTCAACGGAATTGATCCTCGGGGATAGTCACAACCCCCGTTCCCTAAGTAGCACAAAAATAGGAGCCGTTCGTCTTACAAAGGAGTTTGTAACTACAGACCCCATCAGCCAAAGTGAGTTTCTCTATTTGCAAGCCTATATCAGGGGAATGTTAGAGCGAGCTGTTGACGACATCCAGGGTAACTTGAAACTCAGTGAACAGCCTCGTTTAGTGGGGACATCTGGCACTATTGAGACCCTAGCCAAGATGCACGCCTATGAACATCTGGGTATGTTACCTAATCCCCTAACGGGTTATGAGCTGACTCGTCAAGATTTGGAAAAAATGCTCAAGCGCTTAGCTGCTATGAGTTTGGCTGAACGCTCAACCCTGCCAGAGATGTCCGAGAGGCGTTCAGAAATTATTGTTGCTGGCACAATCATTTTATTAGAAGCCATGAAGCTTCTGGGAATGGAGTCGATCATAATTTGTGGACGATCACTCCGGGAAGGCTTAATCGTTGACTGGATGCTTACCCATGGATTGATTGAAGACCGGCTACGCTACCAAGATGAGGTCAGGGAAAGGAGTGTAATCGCAGTGGCTGGGAAATATCAGGTCAACCTGGACTATAGTCAGCGGGTGGCTAACTTTGCCCTGAGCTTATTTGACCAAACCCAAGGAAAACTCCACAATTGGGGAACACAGGCACGGGAATTACTTTGGGCAGCAGCAGTTTTACACAACTGTGGCGTGTATGTGAGTCATTCGTCCCACCACAAGCATTCTTATTACTTAATTCGCAATGCTGAACTGTTGGGCTTTCTGGAGCCAGAAATTGAAATCATTGCTAATCTGGCTCGTTACCATCGCAAGAGTCCTCCGAAGAAAAAGCATGAGAATTACAATAATCTGGCCAATCAAGAGCATCGTCTCTTGGTGAGTCAGCTCAGTGCTTTGTTACGGTTAGCTGTTGCTTTAGACCGTAGACAGATTGGAGCAATTCGGCAAGTTAAGTCTGATTATCGCTCCGATGATAAGGCACTTTATCTAGATCTAGTTCCCGCTTTTGGGAATGATGATTGTGCTTTGGAACTGTGGAATTTTGATTATAAAAAATCGGTATTTGAAGAGGAATTTGGAGTTAAAGTGGTGGCGAGTTTGGCATCTAAGAGTAGTCAGCATTATTAAGCTATCAGCTCTCAGCTATCAGCTCTCAGCTATCAGCCATTGAGAGATTATCAATACATTATCAATAGGGTAAGCATTGAGCTATCAGCCTTGGCCTTGGCCTTTGGGTGATAGCTGAATGCTTACAACGCTATAATACCAATTTATATATAATAACCAACGTAATAACTAAATCCAATATAACTGTGTCCAAAAACTCATGTACTCGCATTCTTGATTGCTTGTATATCAGCAGCTATAAAAATAGCTTACCAATGCGTCTTGATATCTGGAGCCAACTCAAATTGTCAACAGATCGTTTGCAATCTCTTGACGCCTGTGGCCAGGATATCTCCACCTTAAAGGAAAAAATTGCAGCTGGGTTCAAAATTCTCGAACCCATCGAACTCTACTGGAAATTTCCAGGGATAAATGCATTTCGACGATTGCAGCAGCACTTTGAGCGCCAGGAATATTCCCGACTTTCCTGGGAAGTGACTCAAATTATACGTTTGATGTCTAGCCGTGCTGAACTGTATGCCGAAGCATACATGGATCAGATTTTTGCAAGCGAACAGAAAGATGGACAGCAAATTATATCGGTCGATAAGTACAATCAAAACTCTAATCAACTCGATTTTACCGTCTTATTTGTCGAAGACGACATGACACCGGAAAAAGAAAAAGAATTACGCCATAAACTGGCAGAAATATCCTCGAACAAAGACAAGTTTATTTATCAGATCATCGTCCTTTCTAATGTTGAAGATGCCCTGACAGCTTTGATGTTGAATCACAGCATTCAATGCTGTGTTATCGGCTACGACTTTCCCCTGCGCTCAAACAACCGTTTGTCACTGCTCGAAAAATACATGAGTCGGTTAGAACAAGCTGAATTAGCTGGGGAATATTACCAACCGAGAGGTCTTACTTTAGGTGAAATTATACATAAGTTACGTCCAGAGTTGGATTTATACTTGTTGAGCGATGTATCCGTGGTTGATGTGGATGCTGAGACCCATCAGAATTTCCGCCGCGTTTTCTACAATCAGGAAGACTATCTTGAAGTACACTTAAGTATTATTCAAGGCATCGAAAAACGTTACGAAACCCCTTTCTTCGATGCCTTAAGAAATTACAGCAAAGAACCCACAGGGGTATTTCATGCCATGCCCATTTCCCGGGGAAATTCCATCTTTAAGTCTGATTGGATTCAGGATATGGGAGAGTTCTACGGTCAAAATCTATTTTTAGCAGAAACTTCAGCAACCAGTGGAGGATTAGACTCATTACTACATCCTACTGGTCCCCTAAAGGAGGCTCAAAATTTAGCAGCGAAAAGCTTTGGTTCCAGGCAAACTTTTTTTGTGACTAATGGGACTTCAACTGCCAATAAAATTGTTGTCCAAGCAATTGTCACCCCAGGTGATATTGCTGGGGGGGCGACAAGCGCCCCGTAAACCTTGATATATATTAAATTGAGCGAATTATGGTAAAAAAAGATAGGTCAGAAATTGTCAAGACGACCTATCAAGTTAGAATGATACCAGAATTATACCAAGATTAGCGATCGCACTCTTATACACACTTAACTCTTTTTGTCAATTTAGGGCGATCGCCTCTCTATGCACACTTGACTCTTTTTGTCAAGTTTTATGTTAAGAAAGATGTTTATAAAGCATAGCTTTTTTAAGGGGGATTTAGGGGGATCTCCGAGGCAAGAAGACACGCCAGGTGGGGGGCGAAACCTTTTTCACAATCACCTACACCGTATTAATCCGAGCGTTATCGGTATAGTAAAACCGTTAATCTGACTAAACCGCCATGAAATCATAATTCGGGCTTGCTGTATAAGTGTGGAAGCCCAAAGTAAGCGCCAGAGTTTGACTTCAGACTTCAGACTTCAGACTTCTGACTTCTGACTTCTTCCTGTTGGGACTAAGCTTTCATTGTAGAAAACAGTAAAAACACTATTACTACTAGTGAAATTAGGTCATGCAAGACTTTCTAGAATATATGCGGACTCTACAGGTCTCGCAGGAGTTAGATAGACCCACCCAAGCCGAATCAGCCAACACCGTTTCCATCGCTACCATCCAAAGTCTGGGTTCTCCCCAGCAAATTCCCCATTATGCCCGAAATCATGCTCTACTCCAGCATCCCTGGTTGCTGAGTTTCCAAAATCCACCGTTAAGGCACACTCACCTAGAGGATTTACCCACTACTGATCAAAAATTAGGAGTCTTAGTTGCTGATCATCCCCGATTATCCTGTTTAATCAGGGAAACTGGCGTAAGTCGTAACCTAGAAACTTGGCTCAAGCAGCGTTATCTGATTAGTTGGTGTTTCCCCAATTGGCTCACTGCTGTTGCTTCTAAGTTACCTACACCCCAAACCCGAATCCCTTTATTAAAGAATCTCTATGAAGAACACGGATTATCGGGGAAACCTGGCCATAGCAAACCCCATCCTCAAATGTGGCAGCAGTTATTTGAAGAATTATCAGCGATCGCACCAGGTCAGTCCATACCTCTACCTAAGTCATCACAAGATTTACTACCAGGAACCCAACGCTACCTGCAAATCTACACAACTGCTTGCTTCCAATACCCCGCTGCCTTTGGATTGGGGATACTGGCTTTCACGGAATCTATCCTACCCTATGAAAACCAACTGATTTTAGCAGGTCTGAAAAAACTGGGTATTTCCACAAAAGGACAAGAATTCTTTGCCGTTCACTGCGACTGTGATCAAGACCATGCTGAGGAAATCTTAGATGTGATTGAGCAGACCGCTAATTCTCCCCAAACCCTTTGGCAAGTATGGCAGGGCGTGGCCATGGCAGTAAGAGCTCGTCAGGGATTTTACGATGATTTGGATCGAGAATTGGTACTGCTGCGTCAAGACACTGTTAAATCCAGTAAAGGTTGAGGACTTTGGCTATTGATAAAGTCATCCCCCTAGTGCTTTTCATTGCTGTTGGTTATGCTCTGAAAGGGAAATTTCAAAAACCTGTAGCAGTTGGTGCCATTAAAACGTTAATTATCAATGCCTTACTGCCTGCTGCTCTATTCCTATCCACGATCAAAATTGATATAAGTCAAGGCTTACTCTCTCTACCGGCTTTCGGACTTGCTATCAATGTCTTCTTGTTAGGAATTGGATGGTTCTTGACAGGTTTGGTGATTCCTAGCAAAGAAAAAGCCAAAGCCCGCTCGTTGATATTGATGTTTGCCTCTTTGGCTCCTGGCTTAACAGTTTATCCGTTTACTCAGGAATTTTTAGGTGAGCAAGGACTAGCTCTAGCCGGGTTGATGGATGTAGGGAATAAATGTTTTGTGCTAATCGGTCTTTATGCTTTAGCTATCTATCTACACCAACGCAGTGTTGATAATTTCCACATCAATTTCAGCAAATTTAAAAGGATTGGATTGACACTGATCCAAGAACCAGCAAATTTAGCGTTGTTACTGGGTTTGTCCATAGGAGCATTAAATCTAGGTAAAACACTTATCCCAGAAATAGTGTTGCAGGCCCTGCAACGGTTAGCGGCTTGCACTACTCCCATGATTCTGTTTTTTGTAGGGATTTCTCTGAAGCCGAAAACCTTACAATTACGGAAAATTTTACTAATTTTACTCGTCCGCTCAGCAGCAGGATTCTGGTTTAGTGCAGCAGTACTGATTTTGTTTAAACCAGATACATTGGCAGAAATGTTACTAGCTGTAGTTTTCCCCCAAAGCGGGTGCAGTTTGTGGCCATTGCTGTACGCTTCCCAGATTAATATGCTCGACCAAGAGCAACATCGGCGTACTAACCCGACATTTGATACGGAATTTGCTCTAGGATTACTGACCACTTCTATTCCGATATCGATTGCTGTGAATTTGATTATTTTTTCTAATAGCGAGTTTTTTATCTCACCGTCCCATCTGGGATTAGTCGGAACTATCCTTTTGCTCCTGTTCAGGATAGCAAAGGGAATCGGGAATCGGGAATCGGGAATCGGGAATCGGGAATCGGGAATCGGGAAGAGAGAATCGGGAAGAGAGAATCGGGAATAGCGATGGGTTGCATCAAGACACAGAATCAACGTCACAGAAGACTGTACCTCATAACTGCGAGAAACGCTATGATTTAATTTTGGTAGTGACCATTAGGCAGTAGCAGGAAAACTGCCACCAATGAAATGGATATCACTAAAGGTTTCGATCCACAGACGAGCGCCACAACCCAGTGGCTTATCGGGCTGATAGACAATCCGACAAGGACCGAGGATTTCGACTTGATTGCCGTAGAGATTGTTGCCGCTTCGTTTTACTGAAATGACTGGCTGACGCTCTTCGGGACTTTTGTGATTGTTGCTGCCAATCCGATTGCGGTTGACATTGATTTTGGCCAGAGCAGGAGGACGAGTGGTACGCCATTTGCCCTTTGGTCCACGCTTCTTCTCAATGATTTGAGGCAGATGGTTGAACAGGGGAATAATCCAGAATTTTCCGCTTTTATAAGCACCCCGGACGCGACCATCATTGAGGAGTTGACGCAAGCGTCGAGAAGAAATACCTAACAGAGAAGCGGCTTCAGTAGTACAAACGGACTTGTTCATGAGTGCTTTTCCTTTACTCTTCCGATATCACTATTATAAATCAAAAAGTTAGCTGAGGAGGTGTTTGTCAATTATTGTTAATATTTATTTACAAACACCTCCTCAGCTCAAGGGGAATCTAAATTGAAGTTTTCGACATCATTGTGATCAAATATGGATTTGCATGGGGATGATGCTCGGGTCTTTGGTGTAGGTAGACTTAACAGAGGGATCATATAGTGGTGGTCCCACCTGTGAGAAGCCATACCTTTTAAACAGGGGAAGATTATGAGGTAAAAGCGCAACCAGCATAATCGAGGCATTATGCTGGTTGGCTACCCTAACAGCTGAAGAAATAATCTGATTAAAGGGGATTTTTCCTCGCTTTTCTTTGAGGACGACCAGACGTGACATTTCACAGACTTTTTTTTGATCAAACTGCTTGAGGTCAAACCCACTTTCCTCTATCGGTAGTCCAAGAGAGTTGTTAGGGAAGACAATTCGGTAAGTTCCCACAACAGCGTTGGAATCAAGAATTTGTATATACACTGAGACAGGATCGTAGTCATCAGGTATCTGCATCCCGAACAACTCTAACTCCTGGTGAAAGATGGAGACCTGCATTTGATGGCACAAGTCTAATTCCTCAGAGATGCTAACCTGTCGAATCGAAATGGTCATGGATAGTCGTTTTGTTCTAGTCTGTTAAAACAGGGAATTTTTTAACCACTTCCCCTCGATAAAGCCATGGTAAATAGGACTGAATCACTGTTAACGTAATTCTGTCATCCTGATGAGTAATAGCCAAGAAAAACCCAGAGGGCTGAGATGCTTAATTTTAATTTTATAAACCGTCATTGAAGATTACCGCTTTTTGTAAATTGCAAAGCGATCGCCATTGTTCGTGCCTTGAAAATCAAATCCCGCTTCTGTTAAGAGTTGACGAGTAGTTTCCGGTTTAAAAACGGTAATTGTGATTTGTTCTTGAGCTACAATTTCTCCATCTTTTTTAAATAAATACCTTTTTTCAAAGGTATAATATTTTGGTGTATCTTCCCCTTCTGTAATACACTGGGAATAAACAATCCCTTCACCTAGGTATTTGTCAAAGTCATCATGGGGTTTTTGCAGGTGTAGCAATAATAATCCCCCTTCTTTTAAGTGGCGAGCTACATTTGCTAACCCTTGACGATTGGCTTCAAGACCGGGAACGTGACCCCCAAATTGCCATTGAGCTTGATCTCCCTGATCAAGAATTCCCCAAACTCCTCCATTGGAGATCGCTACATCGAATTTGGCGTTTAAGTCCATTGTTACGGCATCAGCTTCAATCAATTTAACCTGATTTCCCAAACGTTGTTTGGCAATTTCAAGCATGGATGCGGTAAAGTCAATTCCCGTAAACTCGCAGGTTGGATCGAGTTCGATGTACTTTTGAGCTAGTAGTCCTGTTCCTACACCCAACTCTAGAACTTGACGACCATCACCCACTATCGAGTGGGCTTCTTTAGCTAGGCTCTGAAAATCGTAGTAACCAGATGTCACCCACAAATCGTAATATTTGGTAATTTCTGTATATTGATTGACCATTTTTTTCTAGAAATGGAATGAATGAACAACCGAAAATTTTGTACGTTATCTCGTTGAGGGTTAGTCTCTACGGATAAGCATGGAAAAAAGTTCCGACTTCTATTTGGAGTCAGCACTTAGCCAAAATTACGGGTTTTATTTTACAGTAAAATGGTTATTGTCTCGCAATAATCTACAAAAAACCCGACACAACGGCTCATTGCTGTGCCAGGTCTTGCGGACTCGCCTTACTTTCTTGATAGTCCCGATGGCTAGTTCGAGCTTGCCACAAGACCGATCTTTACTAGATTGATATTAATCGCTCTAAGCATTTCTAGCGTCTTCGACCCAGCTATCAAACAGGTCTTGATGGTTTTCAATCCATTCTTCGGCATGGTGACGGATATCTTTTGAGCTATCTTCACCCTGGTTGAGTAATTCATTTTGGGTATTGATATCCTGAACGGGAATATGAATCAGTTCAAACAAGCGCTTGGCGGCTGGGTTAGCAGATACAAATTTCTTATTAGCTACGATTCGGATCCGATCGATGGCAAATCCCAGATTTTTACCATTTACTGAGGTATCTTTTGCGGTCAAGTCTTTTTGCGATTCTGGTAGATCAGTGAAGGGAACTTCTAGCCAAACTACATCTTGATCTGGTTTTAACACTGCTGCCATCCACATGGGAGTCCAGGTGTAGTATAGGATTGGTTGTCCTTGGTTGTAGCGAGTAATGGCATCTACAATTAAGGCTGAGTAGGTTCCTTGGTCTTGCTCAACCGTGTCTTCAAGTCCGTAAGCTTTAAGATGATGCTCAATCATAATTTCACAAAACCAACCGGAATTACAGCCAATCAAATTTGCTTTACCATCCCCATCTGAGTCAAAGAGTTTAGCGATTTTTGGGTCTTTGAGTTGCTCTAGGCTAGTGATGTTGTATTTATCAGCAGTTTTTTTATCAATCTGATAACCTTGCCAGAGATCAGAGGTGATTACTCCGAGTCGTTCTAACTTCTGATCACCACCACTTTTTTCAACAAAGGGTCTATGACCGATGTCCCAATTGACAGCAGTGTAATCTAGGTCGCCGTTGCCCAAAGCCAGGTAAGCGGTGACGTATTCAATTTGTTTTGGCTCTTTGATAGTGTAACCAAGTTTTTCCAGACCGATGTTGACAATTTCGGTTTGGAATTGTTCTTCTTGCAAGCTGCTATAGACCGATTGTACGCTCACCCCTTTACCAGGCATGGCTAAATTAGAGTCTGTGGTTACTTGGGCTTGGGAGGGTTGTTGCCAAGTGATAAAACCCAGGAGTGCCAGTAAAACTGTTCCTGAAACAATAGCCCCAGTCACTTTTTGACCTGTTGATGAAGAGCGCACCAAACCAATTGGTCCTCGTTGCAACCAAGGGATTTGGTTGTTGCCTTGACTGACTATCTGAGTGATCCGATCCAGCATCACTGCGATTAGAACGATGCTCAATCCTCCGACAGCAGCTAGTCCCACATTCACCCGACCTAGTCCTTGCAATACCATCTGTCCAAGTCCTCCTACTCCAATCATGGAGGTTACCACCGACATGGATAAGGCTAAGAGGATGGCTTGGTTGACTCCAGCCAGAATGGTTGGCATGGCTAGGGGAATTTGGACTTCAAATAACATTTGTGTCGGGGTTGAGCCAAATGCGATCGCAGCTTCGACAACTTCTGTAGACACTTGCCGAATCCCTAGGTTAGTCAACCGAATCAGGGGGGGTATGGCAAAGACACAGGTTGCCATTACTCCAGGCACTGCACCAATCCCAAACAACATCACTACTGGGACAAGATAGACGAAGGAGGGTAGGGTTTGCATGGCATCTAGCAGGGGTCGCAGCACTTTCTCAATGCGATCGCTACTGGCACAGGCAATACCGAAGGTGATGCCTATCACCATGCAAAACACTACAGCAGTCACCACTAGGGAAAGAGATACCATGGCTTGGGTCCAGGCTCCCAAAAAGCCAATCAAGCTCAAAGCAGCAACGCTATAAATCGCAATTCTGCCACCAGCCAGTTGCCATGCTATCAAGGCAATCAGAATCAGTAAAATTAATGGAGGAATCGATAGCAACAGCCATTCTATACTCTCCAGGGTGATGCTAATCGGTAGACTAATCCCTTGAAAGAAAGGACGAAAATTGTCAACCAGGAAATTCACTGCAGCAGTAATCCACTGCTGGAGGGGTAAGGTATAAAGCTCAAAGGGGTTCAGTACAATATCTAGACCTCCTTGGCTCTTGGCGGTCAGGAAAACAGATAGAGTCAAGGATTTCAACACAACAATACCAGTATTTTTTTTAATATTATCATGCCAGGGAGCATTTATTTTGTCAGGGGTTGGTAATGGGTAATATCAACTCCGCTGGCATGAGATTGATGAGCAAATTGATTGACTAGTCAGCGTTTTCTTTTCCTTTATAGTTATCTTGTCAGCCGTCAGCTGTCAGCCGTCAGCTGTTCGCGTAGCGTGCGCGTAGCGCTTTAGCTGATAGCTCTATAGCACCCTAAAAAAAGTGATAAATGTTATAAATGTCATAATTTTCTACTGGTTTACGATCACTAATTCGGCTCAAATCTAGAAGTTATCCCCAAACTTTCCACACTCCCTACTCCCTGCTGCCTAGAAAATTTGTAACAAAAATTATAAAAATATGTTATAATATAAATTTATTTTTATGTTATAATAAAATCACGTCATCAAACACTAGCAATGTTCCGTCAATAACTCACCGCTAACTCACCCACGAGTATAGCGGGAGCTTGTGAAAGCTCTTAGTTGACCAGTCTGAGTTCTTAGAGAACTACGTTATTTTCAAGCGTTTAAATTCCTACCTGGGGATGCGTAGCTAGTCCCCAGCTCTAGAACCCAATTATTAAACAGGCGTAGTTGAGTTAGGCCAGTGTAATTGGGAAAGTACCGAGAAATAACATTGACGAAGCTAACCTTACCCTAGCAATAGGAGAATGCACAATTATGCGTGTATTTGTACTCAATAAGAACCTACAACCTTTAGACCCCTGTAAACCTGCAAGAGCAAGAATTTTGCTTTCAACGGGTAAAGCAAAGGTCTATCGTCGTTACCCATTCACCATAGTTTTGAGGGAGGAAATAAAGGAACCAATCACTCACGAGCATCAATTAAAAATAGACCCTGGCGCAAAAACAAGCGGTCTAGCTATTGTCCATGGGGAACGAGTAATCTGGGGAGCCGAACTTACCCATAGGGGCTTTCAAATACGAGATGCGTTGAACTTTCGTAGGCAATTAAGGAGCAGTAGACGGAATCGAAAAACTCGATACCGCAAGCCCAGATTTCTTAATAGAACCAGACCAGAAGGTTGGCTACCCCCTAGTCTGATGTCTAGAGTTCAAAATATTTTAACTTGGGTTAAAAAACTGACTCGACTATGTCCTGTTGCAGGCATATCTCAAGAGTTAGTCAGATTTGACACTCAAAAACTGCAAAATCCTGAAATCTCTGGGATTGAGTATCAGCAGGGTACACTTTACGGTTACGAACTTCGGGAATATTTACTTGAAAAATGGAATCGCAAATGTGCTTATTGTGGAGCAACAGGTATTCAGCTAGAAATTGAACACATTAAACCATTATCTAAAGGTGGTTCCGATCGGGCTTCTAATTTGACCATTGCGTGTCATCCATGTAACCAGGCTAAATCTAACCAAGACATTGAGCTTTTCTTGTCTTTGAAGCCTAGTATCTTGAAACGCATACTGAGTCAAGCTAAACGCCCCCTGGTTGATGCGGCTTCTGTCAATTCAACTCGCTGGAAGTTGTACCACGAATTGAAATCAATAGGATTGCCTGTTGAAGTGGGTAGCGGCGGATTAACAAAATTCAATAGGTGCCGCCAAAATCTTCCCAAAACTCATTGGTTGGATGCGGCCAATGTTGGAAAAGTTGAAACATTGATTGTTGAAGTAACCCATCCTTTGATAATAACTGCCAAGGGACACGGTACTCGTCAGCTCTGTAGAACCAACAAGTATGGCTTTCCTATTCGTCATTGCTCCAGAATCAAGTTTCACAAAGGTTTTCAGACAGGAGATATTGTCCGCGCCGTGGTAACTAAAGGAAAGAAGGTCGGTACTTACGTTGGGCGAGTAGCCACTCGAAAATCAGGATCTTTCAACATCTCAACTAAATTAGGGCTGGTACAAGGAATTAGTCACAAATATTGCCAATTTATTCACAGGAAGGATGGTTATGCTTATACAAACTAGACCCTGTCCTCCCTTTCCTCTCACCGCGTGGGTCAAAGATTATAGCGGGAGTCTCCAGAAAGGCGGATAGATGAACCTTTCCCAACTAACTATTCCGGTCACGATCATTCTTGTTCCCCAAGGAGCAGAATATCAAGCAATTTGTCGAGGAATCAACCAGATTACTGGTCGTCCATTACCTCGGATTCTATCTATTCCGATAGGAGCAGAGCCTGTAACTCAGTATCTAGAAACATGGTTACAAACTACAACAAATTTTCCTAAGCACTCCCAACCTCAAGTACTTTTGATGGGATTGTGTGGCAGCTTATCTCCTAACTATTCCGTTGGTGATATTGTTGTGTATAACGATTGTGTTGCTATCGACCGAAACCAAGATAGACCTGAACCACTGGTGCAACAGTGCTGCAGCCAACTGACTAGCTTAGTTCAGCAGCAACTGGGCAAAAAGGCTAATTTAGTGAGGGGATTGAGTAGCGATCGCATAATTTGGTCTAGCTTAGAAAAGCGTCAACTCGGTCAGAGCTACCAAGCTGACGTAGTGGATATGGAAGGATTTGCTACCCTATCGGTACTTAATGCCAAAGGATTTGCTGTAGCAATGGTAAGAGTAATTAGTGATGATAGCTATTACAATATCCCAGACCTTACCTCAGCCATTAGTGCTGATGGATCATTGAAACCCTTGCCCTTAGCCATGGGTATGCTAAAGCAACCAATAGCAGCTACTAGACTAATTCGAGGTTCCCTACGAGGGTTGAAAGTCTTAGAGGAATTAAGTATTAGACTTTTCTCTAACCGTCAAGCCTCAACAACAGAAGTCTGATTGGAACAACTGAGAGTAAGATGGAATCGCTGTTAATCAGGACAAGACGATTCGTCTTCGTATAAGTAATCAGTAATTAGTGAATATGGCATCAAAAGGCTTTCCCATCTTTATTGTATCTATGCTCAAGTCAATCATTGTTCTAGGAGGGCGTCATTGGTGGCTCTCTTTTTTATTGTGGATGGTTCTAATCGCACCAGTTCAGGCAGCGCTAGAACTGCGGGTAGCGGTTGAGCAGGGAGTCAAACAGGTAACCTTGGGGAGTTCCACCACAGCTATTGTCCGAGATGGGACAGGTCAAGCCGTGGGAAACTTAAACGCCATGGCGGGTATGACTGCGGAAACTAACGGTAGTGGAATTAAGTTAGGTCAGTGGCAAGGGAAATCCCTCTGGATTGAACCGAAAGACAATGGTTATGTTTGGATAGGCGATCGCTGGTACCGGGGACGCACTCGACTGGTTAGTTCTGACAATAAGCTAACAGCAGTCAACCATGTTGATTTAGAACACTATCTCTATAGTGTCATTGGCGCAGAAATGAGTCCCAGTTGGCCTATAGAAGCCTTGAAAGCCCAAGCAGTAGCAGCTCGTTCCTATGTGCTCCATCAACGGAGCAAATCCAAGAGTGATATCTATGATGTAGGGGATACCCAGCGCTGGCAAGTTTACAAAGGTCTAAATAGCGAAACAGTAACCACCCATCAAGCAGTTAATGGTACAGCGGGACAGATAATGACGTATGGTAATAAAGTGATTCTCGCTGTTTTCCATGCTGCGTCTGGAGGACATACAGAAAATGTAGAAGATATTTGGTGGAGTGAACCGATTCCTTACCTACAGGGTGTACCTGATTACGATCAGGGCACACCAGTCTACCAGTGGACAAAAAGCTTTTCTGCTAGTCAACTGAGCCAGAAGATTCCTGGTGTTGGTAATATTATCGCCATGACCCCAGTGGAGAGGACACCCCGAGGCAGAGTGATCACTCTTAAAGTAGAAGGCAGTAGGAATACAAAGACTATTAAGGGCAAGGAATTACGCAAAATCCTAGGTCTGAAAAGTCGGCTGTTTACGGTGTCTCAAACCGAAAATGGTTTCCAATTCAACGGTCGTGGTTATGGTCACGGATTAGGATTAAGTCAGTGGGGAGCCTACAACTTAGCCCGTCGGGGATTGAATTACCTACAAATTTTGAGTCACTATTACTCTAGTGCTCAACTATCCCAGATGGATTGATATGGCGCTACGCGCAAGGCAATAGGCATGCTAGCAATAGGCAATAGGGAGTAGGGAGTAGGGAGTAGGGAGTAGGGAGTAGGGAGTAGGGAGTAAGCTGGTGTTGCTTTAAATTGCCTATTGCTCAATTATTCAAAAATCTTAAAACCCTCCTACCTCTCCCTATATACCTAATCTAATCAAGAGAACCAGTTGTTAAATTTAAACAGCTTAGAGTAATGGTTATTCAGTACCTTTTGTGCTAAAGTTCCAGTAAACTTAGGCTATTCAACTAAAAAAAATTTATGAATACGGCCTCTTCCCACTGTTCCCTATTCCCTGTTCCCTGTTCCCTATTACAGACTGTTTATTTAGCATAACAAGTACGGTAGAGGCAGAGTTTATGACTACCTCAAATTATAATCCATTAGTTAAGGTATTAAACAACTGGATTTTATCGTTATTCATAAGTTTATCTATTGTTGTTACCTTACTCTCCATAACTAGCTATTTTTTTAGAGATAACATCTACTTAGAATTCACTACTAATTTTAAACATCAATATCTGGGATTAGGGGCATTACCATTAAGTTATTTTGCCCTAACTCGCCGTAAACTTTGGTTGATAGTCACGTTATTTTGCTTATTAATTAACTTGACAGAAATCATTCCTTGGTATATACCTAAACTAAGCTTTGGCGCTTCCGGTGAACCCATGGGTCTGTTTCTGTTCAATGTCTCGTTTTCCAATACCCAGTATGGTGATGCTATTGCTCTGGTGAAAGAAGAAAAGCCGACTATTGCTGCTTTTTTAGAAGCCAAAGACCCTTGGCCTGAACAATTAGAAGCTTTAAGAGAGGTTTTACCCTATAATATCAGTATTCCAGAACTTAAAATTGAAGTATACAGTCGTTTACCATTACAAGAATCAGAAATTCTGGAATACGGAAAATCTCGTGGTCTGGTCAAATTAGATTTAAGGATTGCTGGGGCAGACGCTTCAGTCATTGTTACTCACTCCTATCCACAATTTTATTTTGGAAAGCAAGAGGATTTTGGAAACCAAGGGGATTTTGGTAAGCAAGGGGATTTGGAAAAGCAAGGTTGGCAGTGGCGCAATCAAGATTTAGAAGAAGAGATTGGGAATTATATCAGACAAATTGAAAAGCCAGTGGTGCTAATTGGTGATTTAAACGTTACGATGTGGTCACCCTACTATAAAAGTCTAATTGAAAGTTCTCGATTGCGTGACGCTCGTGCTGGGTTTGGGATTCTACCAACTTTATCAAAATTTTCACCAGCCAACCCTTGGTTAGCTATTCCTGTAGACCACTGTTTAGTCAGTCGAGATGTTAAGGTGATCAAGATGAGAACTGGCCCTGATCTTGGTTCCGATCATCTCCCGGTAATTACTGATATAGCGCTACGGGCAAGTCAGAAGTCAGAAGTTAGAAGTCAGAAGTCAGAAGTTAGAAGTCAGAAGTCAGAAGTTAGAAGTTAGAAGTTAGAAGTTAGAAGTTAGAAGTCAGATTTTGAATCAAATCTGAGTTACGTCACAGCCTCGTTCGCACAGCGTGGCCATTCGCGTAGCGTGGCCGTTCGCGTAGCGTGGCCAAAAGGCCAAAAGGCCAAGGCCAAAGCCTGTTCCACAAAGCTGACCGCTGACCGCTGACCGCTGACCGCTGACCGCTGAATACTTACGTAATTAGTTAGTTGTGTCAAGATTCTGAGTAGACCCTAACTCTAAACGCTGTTCCCACTCCGCATCAATTTGATCTTTCCTTTCGATATCCTGATCCAATAAATCCTTCTCACTGCTATAAACCAAATTGTCTTCCCGAATCACATTTTGATCGGCAAACTGTTGGGCATAGGCAATCTTGTTCTGTAAAGCTTCATCCGGTTGATTAAGTGCGATCGCATTTTCCTGCCGTTCTCGATTCTGAGTTCTAATCTGCTCCTTTTTCCACTGAACCCAGAAATATCGAAGCAACGGTATGGCCAAGAATCCTACGCCATAAGCCAATAACAGAGGGTAAATTAGCTCCACAAATAGTACAAATCCCCCTAGCTGTGCAGCAATCTCACCCCCCTGCAACAGGGAACCGAGGACTAATGCTAGAACAAAGTTTACACTCCCTAACCCAATTGCCAGCATAATCTGCTCACTCCTTGCCTGAGAAAACTCCCATATCTTGGCACGAAGATAAGCTGGCACCGGTTGTTGATTCTGTTTGGCAGCAGTTGTCTGCAATTTAGGGAAGTGATAGACAATATCCCCTGACGGGCTAACTTCTGGGCGTCCGTCGAATCGGATTAGTACCGGTAACATATAGTCTTCAGACTCCCGCTGGTAGCTTTCTCCAAGGTCATCAAGATAGGGAGCAATCTGTTCAGCTGCCACAGCCCCCCCGGAGTTACGAATCACAGAACCAATAGTTTGCCAGCGACGTTCTTCTAAATCACTATTGGGATTGCCATCACCAAACAGAAAGGAGAACACAGCTTCTAAAAAATTCATCTCATAGTCGTCATCCTGGTTAGAACGGGAATTTCGCCGTCTCGAGGGATAATTATTGTGGGAGTAAGATGGGTTGAACCACCAAAACAGATCCGGTCCAATCCAGAAACGAGGCAAAAACACGATGCCACCGCCACCACCACCAGAACGACTACTTCCTCCTCCACCTCCTCCGCCAGAATCATTGTCACTGCCAGCTTTGAGGCTCAGAACAATAAATGCGATCGCAACAATCATCAACACAATGGAAAGCACTAGGAAAATCCCGAAAGAAATCCGAATCAGGTAAAATAGAACACCCCAAACCTTTTCCCACCATGCTTGCAACCGTAGCTTTAAGAACTTGTTGCGGAGAATAGCGCGAAAGTTTTTGGGAAACAGATAAGCAATATCCCCTGACTCTGCCACTTGTAAATGTCCACCTACTTCCGAGGCCAGGACAAGTAAACCTTGCTCGGCTTGATGGATGTTTAAACCCACTTGGGCAGCAACATCCCCAACAGTGACGCGGTAGCCTAGCTGCTCAACAGCTTTCATGATGGTGGGTAAGGGAGCCATAATTATGTTTTATAATACTTGTTGCGCTCAAAGATAATAGCTTTATCAAACAGAAAGGTCGGACAGGTCGGACATCACCGAACCGGAAAACATACTATGTATCCATGGGATACGATGAATGCCATCTGCTAGATCTATGTAAATTTCCCTACTATCTCTAGTATAGTTTTTTTTGAATTTGGCAATTTTGAGCAGGTTTTTTTATACTGAAATCCTTATTGATTCTTGAAAAGCGGTCAGATTTGTGCTGCTGTTGCCCCACTTCCAATACCTTGCCCTCTTGCCATCACCTTGGAGGTAATTTGCCAACAGTCCCTTATAATAGGAGGCTGACAGGAGTTAACAAAACTTAAGGGAGAAGCAGAGGTAGCAATGGCACTGATCACCACCGGCAAGTCATTCATCCGGGCACTAGAAAAGTCTGGTGCATTAGCAGTTTATGCACCATTAGAAGGTGGGTTTGAAGGTCGTTATCAGCGGCGTTTGCGGGCTGCTGGCTATACCACCGTTTCCATTACTGCCAAAGGACTAGGGGATCCAGCTGCTTATCTAACTGGAATTCACGGTGTTCGCCCTCCTCATCTGGGCAAGAAAAATATGGGTAAATCAGCTGCAGTCGGTGATGTTTACTACCTGCCGCCCTTGGTAAACTACCAACTCTCAGCCCTATATCCCAACTCTAAAGGGTTGGTGCTGTGGATTATTGAAGGAATTATTCTATCTAGTCAAGAAGTTGAGTATTTAACGACATTGCCCCAGCAAGAACCACGAGTAAAAGTAATCCTAGAGATGGGAGGGGATCGTGCTTTCCGTTGGCAACCCCTCAAAGAGACTTTGCCAGGACTCGTTTCTGTAGCCAATGTCTAGTCTCAGTATCAATGACGTCAGCTATCAGCGTGTCGCGTATCAGCGTGTCGCGTATCAGCTATCAGCTAATGCGCTACAGATGGTGCTACTTGAGGTGCGGTCAGCGGTCAGCGGTCAGCGGTCAGCGGTCAGCTTATTTTATTCAAAAGCACCGATTGCGCTACGCGCACGCTGCGCGAACAGTAGCGTGGAACAGGCTTCGACGCTGTGACCTAAGGCATAAGCTGATAGCTGAATGCTGATAGCTGAATGCTGATAGCTGAATGCTGATAGCTGAATGCTGATAGCTGAATGCTGATAGCCGAAAGCTGATAGCTGAATGCTGATAGCTGAATGCTGATATTTCTAGATACCCAACCCCGTGACTAGTCAAAAATGATAAGTTTGATACCCTAGAGGTGTAGGATGATAGTGGGTAAGACTAGCAATGCTCGAACAACGTGACTACACCTTAATCATCGATAAAAGTGGCAGCATGTCGATTAGGGATCAACTGGCTGGAAAAAGCCGTTGGCAAATCATGCAGGAGTCTACCCTTGCCTTAGCCAATAAATGTGAAGAATTAGATCCAGATGGCATCACGGTTTATGTCTTTGCTGGTCGCTTTAAACGCTACGACAATGTAACCGCAGATAAAGTGCTACAGATATTCCAGGAAAATGAACCATCGGGACGCACGGATTTAGCTGGTGTTTTACTCGATGCAACCAACGACTATTTTAAACGTAAGGCTAGTGGCCAAACTAAAGAAAATGGAGAAACCATCTTAGTCGTCACTGATGGGGAGCCTGATGAACGGAAAGCTGTGATGAAGGTGATCATAGAAGCATCACGGCGTATTGATGTCGATGAAGAACTAGGAATTTCCTTCATCCAAATCGGGAATGATCTCCAGGCAACTAAATTCTTAAAAATATTAGATGATGAGCTGCAAAATGCTGGGGCTAAGTTCGATATCGTAGATACCGTAACTATTGATCAGATGGAGGATATGACCCTAACTGAAGTTTTGATCAATGCTATTATTGACTAAAGTATCAGAAGTTAGTGGGATTTCTCCCGTTAGGGTTCGAGGCGCTGGAAGTTAACTGTTTAAAAAATATCCCTCAACAGTTAACAACGTAATAGGAGAGTTAAGTCATGGAATCAATGGATGACTTGTTAGCCCAACTCAAAGCTGAGTATCAACAAAAAGATGCTGGTGTTCAACCGCAAAAAAAACCTCTGTTTCAGGAACAAGCAGTTGATTTGCCACTAACTGATCCACCAACCAGTGAATCACCATCCAAGATCCCTGATTGGGTATCTACTGCTCAGGATCGGGAGCTGGCTGAGATGAGAACAGAGTTTGATAAAAAAGACCAAGAAGACGCTCTCAAACAACAGCAGGAACTCGAAGCTGAACAAAAACGAGTTCAGCAGCAAAAACAAAGAGAACGAGAAGCCCTTAATCAGCAAGCGACTGAGTGGCTAAAAAACTTAAGTCCAAACTCAGCCGAAGGCTTATGGTTTGAAGAATTTTCTGATTCCTATCCTTCCAAACTGGAGGCAGCAATTGATTATTTGCAAGCCTTGAAAGAAACTCAATCTTGACTAGTAGACTGGTCAAGTATCATCTGATGGTGATCAGGTAACACAGCTCCTAAGTAAACTGTCATAATTTGAGGATTAATCTCTAAGATTATTATCTTAATTTATAATAGAAATATAGAGACAATAGTCAATCAAATAAATCAACCTTAACGTACCATGATCAGCAAGTCTAGGGTGCTGCCGTTGAAGGATGCTTGTAATAATAGTTAGATATTTTTGGCATAAATGAACTCCTGCCAAGGATTTTAGGGCAAAAACACCCAGATGAGCTGTGGGAGTATTAGCTAAGCTAGATTAAGAAATCGTGGCAGTTAAGGTAAGGAGGAAATTTTTTCGTGGGAGGTTCACTCGTGGAAGACCGTGACTATACGTTAATCATCGACAAAAGCGGCAGTATGTCTAGCCCAGACTACCAAGATCGGAGCAAAAGTCGATGGCAGATTGCCCAAGAGTCTACCTTAGCAGTGGCCAGAAAATGTGAACAGCTCGATCCAGATGGGATTACGGTTTACCTGTTTTCTAGTCGCTTTAGACGGTACGATAATGTTACCTCAGATAAAGTAGAACAAATTTTCCAAGAAAATGATCCCATGGGTCGCACCGATCTCGCTGGTGTGCTTAAGGATGCCACCGATGACTACTTTAAGCGCAAAGCGGCTGGGCAAACCAAACCCAATGGGGAAACATTATTGGTGATAACCGATGGTGAGCCAGATGACCGCAAAGCCGTAATGCGAGTCATCATTGAAGCATCTCGGAAAATAGACCGGGATGAAGAACTAGGCATTTCACTGATCCAAGTGGGCAATGATTCCATGGCAACTCGGTTTCTGAAAGCACTTGATGATGATCTTGAAGGGGCTGGGGCTCAATTTGACATCGTGGACACAGTCACTCTGGAAGACATGGAGAATATGACCTTAGCCGAGGTTCTGCTTAACGCGATTATTGATTAACCTAAGCTAGCCAAGATTCCCAATGCTTAAACTCCATCCCACGACTAACTATCACGTGGGATGGCTTGTAATCAAAATAATTTTGAATTAAAAAGAATTTTGAATTAATTGACACCATTATTTTATTGAGATCAGCTGTAAAAAATCAACCGCTACATTTAGTGTAAGAAGAAAACCAACTACCCTAAATCTGCATTTTTTGAAAAAAATTGAGGGAGTTTCCCCCCCGGAAAGGTTGGTAAGCGCCTCAAAAAAAACCTTTTTCATTACTCGAATTGTAAAATTAGTCTCCCCATTTTCGGCTTAAAGATTTAGCATATAAGAGTGACTGAACTTTACTATCCCTTACATTCCTTAAGGGAGGGTCATTGGTTCAAGCTCATTTGCGGAGCCAGTTTTCAACACCTCCCTGCTGTTAGAAGCCTAACCTTGGCTTACACCCTCGCCGGTGCCGATTGTATTGATGTGGCAGCTGACCCGGCGGTCATTTCGGCGGCGAAAGATGCCTTACAAGTCGCCAGCACCATGGGAAAAGAAGCCAAACAGCGAGGGTTTGGCTTCCTTGGCAGACCATGGCTGATGGTGAGCTTGAATGATGGGGAAGACCCCCATTTCCGGAAAGCCGAATTTGACTCGGATTTGTGTCCAGGGGACTGCCCTCGTCCCTGTGAAAAGATTTGCCCAGCACAAGCAATTACTTTCCAGAATGGCAGTGAAGCTTACTCTGGTGTGCTCGACCAACGCTGTTATGGCTGTGGTCGTTGTCTGCCAGTTTGCCCCCATCAGCTGATCACTACTCGGTCATACGTATCAGCTCCTTTTGCGATCGCACCCCTGATTCTAAGCAATGGCGTTGATGCTATAGAAATTCACACCAAAGTCGGGAATTTACCAGATTTTAAAAGACTCTGGCATGCGATCGCACCCTGGTGCGCTCAACTCAAACTCCTAGCCATTAGCTGCCCAGATGGTAAAGATTTGATTGACTACCTAAAAGAAATCTACCAACTCATCCAGCCTTTACCCTGTCCTCTAATCTGGCAAACTGATGGACGTCCTATGAGTGGGGATATAGGCATGGGCACAACTCATGCTGCTGTCAAACTCGCTCATAAAGTCATCGCTGCTAGATTACCGGGATACGTACAGTTAGCTGGTGGTACCAATAACCACACCGTCAGCAAACTAAGAGCAGCTAAGCTGTTGAACCATTGCCAAGTTGGTAGGTTGCCCGTTGAAGGTTCTAAAGAATTGTTGAAAGTTGGCAGGTTGCCGGTTGAACGTTCTTACAACAACCTTGGCCAAAAGGCTACCCTACGCGAACAACCAAATAACCTACCCTACTCGAACCCCAAGGGCGAACAACCAAATAACCTATCCTACATTGCCGGTGTGGCTTACGGTAGCTACGCCCGAGTTCTACTCTCACCGATTGTAGAAAAATTAGAACAAGACTATGACAAAGACGTTGATCACCACCAGGGATTCGTTCCTAATCCCTCCTCTAGAAACCTTGAAGATGTACCAGCTCGGCTCTGGCAGGCTGTGGCAACTGCCCATGCCCTGGTTGCTCAACTCAAATCAGTAAAAAAAATCCCCGAGAGTATCTGATTTTATTGACTTTAATCGAGGAATACTGTTCGATTAAATTGGGATAAAAATCGTCAAGTATTAGGAGTTAAATTAGACATGAAGTAAATCCAAGACCTGACCAATAACCGCAATTTAAACAGGGCAAAACGTAACAGCAGAAATCGCTTTATTTGAGCAAAACAAATGGTGAATTTTCCACTAAGCAAGTTTTCAGAGCAACAAGTGTCATTCAATCAAGAATCACCAGTGGTTTATGAAAATAACTTGGTTGAGGCGATGACCGTAAGGGCTCAATCCTCAGAGGTAAGTGACAATCTTCAACTAGATTGTGCCACTATACCTACCAAGGAACACCAAGACACAGTGGACAAAACTCAGAGGATTTCAAACTGTCAACAAATTACAGATGACTTGCCAAAATTACTAGACATTTTGCCAGCCGAAATTCGCTCATTATTGGAGCAACATCCTGAACGGGAAAGTTTGATCGAAGTGATTATGGATCTCGGTCGCTTCCCAGAAGTGCGCTTTCGTGATCGGGCAGAGTACCTTTCTGATACACCAGTTACTATCGAACAAATCAATCACTGTGTTGAGCGAGTGGGATCCTTTAGCGGTGATAACCGAGCAGGAATTGAGGGCACCTTGCACCGCATTAGTGCGATTCGGAACCGTCCAGGGGAAATTATTGGCTTAACCTGTCGTGTTGGTCGAGCGGTCTTTGGTACCATCGGCATGATTCGTGACTTGGTGGAAACTGGTAAGTCAATTTTGATGCTCGGGCGTCCTGGTGTAGGCAAAACCACTGCTTTACGGGAAATTGCCCGAGTTCTGGCAGACGAATTAGACAAACGGGTCGTGATTATCGACACCTCTAATGAAATTGCTGGAGATGGCGATATTCCCCACCCAGCTATTGGTCGAGCCCGACGGATGCAGGTGGCTAGCCCAGAACATCAGCATCAGGTGATGATTGAGGCGGTGGAAAACCATATGCCAGAGGTGATCGTTATCGATGAAATTGGCACAGAACTAGAAGCTCAGGCCGCTCGTACCATTGCGGAACGGGGGGTGATGCTGGTGGGGACTGCTCACGGCAATCGGATTGAAAACTTGATTAAAAATCCCACCCTTTCCGATTTAGTAGGCGGTATCCAGGCTGTCACCCTAGGCGATGACGAAGCCAGACGGCGAGGCTCTCAGAAAACCGTTTTGGAGCGAAAAGCCCCCCCAACCTTTGAAATCGCTGTAGAAATGCTAGAACGTAAGCGTTGGGTAGTACATGAAAGTGTTGCGGACACGGTTGATAATTTGCTCAGGGGACGTCAACCCAATCCCCCAGTTAGGACAGAGGATGAAAATGGTAAGGTCACCATTACCAGAGAATTACCTAGCGCTCCAGTTACCACTCCCCTAAATGGTCGGAGCAGGGGTCACCTTACCCTAACGACTCCTAGCCAACCAACAGGTTGGCGTTCATCTGGGCAGATGAAGCCCCTATCCCTTCAAGAACCGGAGCCAGATCGGGACAATAGCACCTTTGAACAGTTGCTGGCTGAATCTTGGTCACAGCAAGATCGATTGGGTCAAGGGATGGAGATGTTAGGACCCAATGGTGAGGATTTACCACTACAGGTGTATCCTTACGGGATTAGTCGTCATCAAATCGAGCAAGTGATCCAAATCCTAAATTTGCCTGTGGTCTTGACAAAAAACATGGATAGTGCTGATGTGGTTTTAGGGTTGCGATCGCATGTCAAAAGCCACTCCAAGCTCAAGTCCATTGCTAAATCTCGTCAGATCCCGATTCACGCCATCAAAGCTAGCTCCATACCCCAGATTACTCGGGCATTAAGGCGTCTGTTGCACATGGATGACCCCACAATTCCCGATGCTGCTGATTTGGAGTTATTTGCCCAAAACGGTAGCGAGGATGAAATCGAGGCTCTAGAAGAAGCCCGTTTAGCAGTTGAGCAAATTGTGATTCCCAAAGGCCAACCCGTAGAATTGTTGCCGCGATCGCCTAAAGTGCGGAAGATGCAACACGAGTTAGTTGAACACTATCGCCTCAAGTCTTCTAGCTTTGGCGATGAACCCAATCGACGTTTACGGATTTATCCGGCCTGAATCTAAGTTAAAGAGGAAGAGGGGGGACAAAGACAAGATAGCTCATGCCATTAATATCTCTTTGTCTTCCTTCCGGCCGGTAACCATCAACCCATCACCCCATCACCCTTTAAGCCAAAGGAAAAATAACAAAAAAAATACTTGACATATTCCCAGTCAAATCTGTTATCATCTTAGAAGTGGAATCAATGGGGTGTAGCCAAGCGGTAAGGCAGCGGGTTTTGGTCCCGCCATTCCTAGGTTCGAATCCTAGCACCCCAGTTATATTAGTCAGTGGCAAACTAGCCTGATAGTGCAGCAAAAAAAGAAGCTTCTAAAGTCAAAAGAAGCTTCTTTTAGGTTTTTAAGGGGCGTTAAAACTAGCGGCGGCGTCTGAAGGAACGACTACCACCACGACTACTACCAAAGCCAGAACGCGTCCGCTTCGTGCTGCCAAAACCACTGCTTCTGGGTTTGGCTTTCTTAGTACTCGATGGACTAGAGGTGCGTAACTGACTTGAGCCGAAACCCTTTCCTGTGGAGCGATTAGCGTTGGGTGAGGCTTTACGAGTAGTTGCTTGATTAGCTGCAGGAGATTTTCTTAAGCTACCAGTCGTGCGGAAAGAGCGAGTATTTTTAACCACAGGTGGCGGTGCTTTGTACCTTGTTTCATATCGCTTCACTGCTTGACTATAGCTGTTACCATACCCACCATAACCAGTTAAAACTCCTCCCGGTTGATAAACTGGTGGAACATAGTATTGAGGTCGAAATAGCATACTACCGATAGCTTGACCAGCCAAAGCACCAGCAAACGGAGCCCAGAAACTGGATTGCTGACGCACGATTACTGTTTCTTGTTGACCACTTTGAGGATTAGGTCTAGTCTCAGTGACATTGTGGACATATTCAATCCGGAAGTCTTCAGTCAGGTACATCACCGGCTGATTGTCATCAATACTCAGATACGTATTTTCCCCAGCAGCAACCTGCTCATCAGTCAGACGTGCCATCTGCAAATCCCTGCTCCGAAACACTGGTGGACTACCCGCAGGAGTATTGAGCACCATTAGGGTATATACCCCATTAACATCATCGTAGGTTGCCTGTTGTACGGGATATTTCCCATCACTCAACCGAGTCGGAGTAAAGGAAGTATTGCCACCCCGATTCAGCGACACTTGGCTTGAGTTAGGAGAACCACACCCTACTGTAGTCCAACATAGGGTTAGAGATAGAACAAAAATCGCAATTGTACGTAACATATAGTTAAAAAAGTTTTCTTAAATCACTATTGTTCTGTTAAATCATTATTGTCTAATCGCGCTTTGCTATGGGCTAGCGTTCTTTGCAAGACGAAAACTTGGGGATGATGTTTCGTTCGTCTTGGCCATCACCCCATCACCCCATCACCTGATTTACTGATAGTGACAACTATAACACTATCTATATTTATTTAATTTACTTATGATTACAGGGGAACCAGTTCCGGGAAATTGAGTAAAATTTGCTCATCAGTCAGTTCATCACCCAACTGTGCTGGAGAGAAGTGAACCTGAATAGCTTGCAAACTTTCCTGATAGTGGAGATTAATCAATGCCTTTAGACCTGCTTCGAGGTACTCAACACTAGCTAGGTTAGTTTCTAGTTCAGGAACTTCCCCTTCGTAAGCTACTGTGATCATAACAATTACGTTTTGGGTCACAGGTAGGGATAAAGGTTCGTTTTCACCTAAGGGTGTAGTGAAATCTGGTTCAGACAGATAGCGCCCAGCTGAGTCAGTAAACAGTTCATTAACGTAGTCCCCAGCTTCTCCTTCTTTCCAGAAGACATCCCCTTCATTCGCTGCGGATTGCCAGTAGATCTGCAGCTGTAGGAGGTTTTGACAAATTGCTACCAGTTCTTCCCCTAATACCTTCAAATCCCCATCTGATTCAACGGCTTCCCGTGCCGCACGATTGAGTACCCCCAACAAGGGTGTTACTTCTGAACCAGCTAAGTGTACAAACAAACGAAAAACTACAAATCTAGTTTTGCCACCAAATTTATTTAAGCGATCGCGCCAAGAGCTCATCCTTCTGTCGGCTGACTTACGCCGTTAATTAATCTCAATTACCCTATCTATCCTACTCTAGCGCATTGCTCACTACCCATACTGGATCTCCGCAAACTGGGGTTGCTCAGGCAGAGGAAGGGGGTTAGGTAGGCAAAACCAAGTCAACTGTGTAATTCCTATAACAAAAGAAAACAGGAGCGATCGCGTCTGCACCAGTCAACCACAACTGACTGAGCCATCACTCCTGATTACACCCCGTTTTTTTTTCTGTAGCGCTTTATACCACTTATCTCAAAAAACTACAACAGGTTTTCTATGTATCTAACTGGGTTGAGTTGAAGGGGATCTCACCACCTAGAAAGATTCTGAGGGTTGAGTGTTAACCCTCAACCATTAACCGTTAACCGTCAACAATAAATCAGTTGCTTAGGGCAGTGCAAGTTAACTGATGAGGGGGTTTGGGGGAGCGATAAGTCCCGCACTGGTCGAATAGAGACAACTGAATCCAAGTTGCGGTGGTTTTAGTGGGTTGATCGAAGCCAATGACCATTGGATACCTTGATTGTGACATCGGTTCCCCTAGCATATTATGAGTTCGTTTTTCTTGCGCTTACCCTGGATGGCATACCAGTAAGGGGGTAGAATTACCAGAGGGATTGCATTTAATATTTTTACCTTCTCACTCACCGGAATTGCAACCAGCAGAAAGATTATGGACTCTGGTTGATGAGCCAATTGCCAATCGCTCATTTGATACTCGCGCAGCAGCTAGAAGTTGTTCTCTTTCAAAATCTGATCAGCAATGCCATTAAATTTCAAGCACCAGGGAAATCCCCCCAAGTCAAGGTTTCAGTAAAGCCCGTAGACTATCCTGGCACTGGTATTGGTCTAGCCACCTGCAAGAAGATTGTGGAAAATCACGGGGGACAGATTGGGGTAGAGTCTGAGCCTGGAGTGGGAAGTACGTTTTACCGAAAAAATTGGGTAATCGCGCCCCGTCCTTATAGGACGGCTTTCTTTTTCAGCTAAAACTTGACAGTTTTCACAGAGCGTGTTATAATAAAAACCCTTACAATAAACTAAAAAGCTAGATAAATACTATCTAATCATAAGTAGACAACGTAAAAAATATGTATGAGATACGTATTGCGTAATTTGGTCTAACGACTACAACGTCTATGAAAAACTTAGATAAAAAAGTATAAAGGTGCGCTTGACCTTGGCGAATTTAATTCGCCACGGGTCGCACCTCTGTCTATTCATATAAAAAAGGTACGGTGGGGCACACCGAAACCTAGATCTATGATCTAAACGCTTGGGGAGATTTGTCCTCTACTTTTTCTGACTCCGGTTTGAAAGAGCCACGACGAGTCGTAGAGCCAAGAATCCCCGCTCATAAGCGGGCGGGGAGTGTCAATTTACGCTTCCTGCACAACACTGAACACTAAGCACTGAACACTAAGCTTTGCAATAATATTATTCTTCCAACGCGAGTAACAACGGGATTAACATAGCAAGAACACAACTTGGTATAAGCAACCCCCCGAAATTATCGGTATTTAATCGAATATGATACTATAGGAAAAACTTTTTCCTGATCGGTGTAATAGCTTGTAGGAAACGGTATCGCCTTGAAATTTTAAAGCTCTCTAATCCCCTTTCTATAAAAGAAATTAGAGAGCTGATTATGGCGTCATGGCTAATCCTTAATTGGACGACCATTACCCATTACCAAAAGCGAATAAAAATTTTTAGTGGCAGACATCCGGGAGAATTGGGAGCAGTTTTATCCCATAGTATTCATACATGGTATTCATAGCTTGGTAGTTCGCCAACCGGAGCAGTTAAACCTCAAAAACCTTAGATAAAAACTAATGGAATCAGGTATTACAATTTTAAGTTTTGGATTGTTTCTAGTAATTTTTTTGTGGATTGGGGCTCTAGCTGCTAAATCTTCCGATAATACAGAATCAGACTACTTACTTGGCTCACGCTCTTTTGGGAAAGTCTTTGTTGGTCTGAGTGCTGGCGCAACGGGAAACAGTGGATGGATTATGATTGGAGCCGTGGGAATGGCTTACTCCATGGGAGTTTCTGCTCTGCTGATGGTAATTGCCATGTTCTTAGGTGAGGTAACCTTTTGGACTTTTTTCCCGGATAAAATCAACCAGATCTCCAGAAAGCAAAACTCCCAAACTATTCCGGAATTCCTAGGCTCTACAGTCAAAAAGCCTCAAGGCAGACGAATAATCACGTTGATTGTTGCTGTGATCACTGTTGTATTTATCGGAGCCTATACTGCCGCACAATTTGCTGCAGCTGCCAAGACCCTTGATGTATTTTTTGGAGTTGACCCTACCATTGGAGCTTTGATCGCCGCAGCTTCCATTTTAGTATACTGCGTAACGGGAGGAATCAGAGCCTCAATCTGGACTGATGTGGTGCAGGCTTTTGTGGTGATGTTTGTTTGCTTTGGCATGCTGGCAGTAGCCGTTATCAACGGGGGTGGGGTGTCAGAAATTATCTCAGGACTCAATCAGATTGATCCTCAATTGATGAATCTCACCGCAGGATTTAGCTGGTTAACCTTAGTCGCCTACCTAGTAGGATTTTTCTTTTTTGGCTTGGGATTCGATATCTCTCAGCCGCAAGTGCTGGTGAGATTGCTAGCTGGGCGGAGTCCCCAAGAGGTGAAAGAAGCGAAGTGGGTGTACTTTGGTTACGTGTATTCGACCTGGATAGCAATGGTTTTGTTTGGGATTGCTTGCCGGGTTTTAATTCCTAACATTAGTGATCCCGAACAAGCCTTGCCCTTGTACGCCACACAACAGTTTAATCCTTTTTTAGTCGGTATTGTGTTGGCTGGTGTCTTTTCTGTGATTGCCTCTACAGCAGATTCCCAACTTCTCGTTTGTTCCAGTGCGCTTGCTAGAGATATTTCCCCGGCTTTGCATCGGAGGATGTCCCGGAAATATGGCGTTAAATACGAGCAATTCATGACCTTAGTGGTGGGAATACTCGCTGTAATTGCCGCGATTTCTATTTCCTCCACAGTGTTTTCATTGGTTCTTTTTGCTAGTGGAGCTGTGGCCAGTTCCCTCGGTCCAGCCATGCTGATGATATTATTGAAAAGGCGCACTCATTATTTAGCATTGAACTCTATGATGTTGGCGGGATTGAGTACTGCTATCCTCTGGCGAATTTTAGGATTTAATAACATCCTATCGGAAGTTTGTCCAGGATTTATTGTAGCCGTGTTGGTGCATGAACTGTTAATGAAGAGTGTTTTCAAAACTAAGGGTCATGCTATTGGTGATACCTTCATAAAATAAGGTTTAAATCAAGGGGGAAAATTGGTAATTGAAAATTAACGAACAACCAATTCGGACAAAAGATGTAGGAAATAATAATAGTTAAATAGAATCGGGTGCATCTCACTTTTTCCTAATTTTATTCATTGAAATGCGCCCAAAGCTAATAGAGCTGGCTGCTGAAGTTATGCACATACAGCGGTTTGGAATTCAGTTATGTAAAAAGTTCTAGGTTTTTAGGGAGCAGGGAGCAGGGAGCAGGGAGCAGGGAGCAGGGAGCAGGGAGCAGGGAGCAGGGAGCAGGGAGCAGGGAGCAGGGAGCAGGGAGCAGGGAGCAGGGAGCAGGGAGCAGGGAAGTCGGAAGTCGGAAAACAATCCTGTGTACCTGATAGTTATGCAAACCGCCCTAGATCATTTCATTTGGCGATCTCATGAGGTCAGCCTAGTCGAGGACAGCATAAAGATAGCATAACTTAAGTAAAGTTTAGTAGTACAACACCCAGTGGGAGGGCTCCCGAAGATTTAATAATTATTAAAGAAAGAAAATATTCAAAAACTAGTAAACTAGTCAGAAATAGGTAAATAATACGATGTTTACAAATGTCCTCCCAAAAACAACCCTAGAGTTGGAGTATCCGCCCAAAGACCTTTTTGAAGCGATTGAAGACCTCAAACAAGAATTAAACGCAGTTATTCTCGCTCACTATTACCAAGAACCAGATATTCAAGATATTGCTGACTATCTCGGCGATTCTCTAGGTCTTTCTCAACAAGCGGCGGCTACAGATGCAGATGTTATCGTCTTTGCTGGGGTTCACTTTATGGCAGAAACTGCCAAAATCCTTAACCCCAATAAATTGGTACTACTCCCCGATTTAAACGCAGGTTGCTCCCTAGCTGACAGTTGCCCTCCCCAAGAATTTGCGGCATTCAAAGCAGCCCATCCTGACCATTTGGTGGTATCTTACATTAATTGCTCCGCTGCCATTAAAGCGATGAGCGATATCATTTGCACCAGTTCTAACTCAGTTAAAATCGTCAACCAAATTCCGAAAGACCAGCCGATTATTTTTGCCCCAGATAAGAACTTAGGTCGCTATGTCATGGAGCAAACCGGACGGGAGTTAGTCCTGTGGGAGGGGAGCTGTATTGTCCATGAAACCTTTTCTGAGAAAAAGATCGTGGAACTGAAAATACAGCATCCTGAAGCGGAGTTTATTGCCCATCCAGAATGCGAACCCCCTCTATTGCGTCATGCCAGTTACATTGGTTCCACAACAGGTTTGTTAAAGTATATCCAGCAAAGTTCAACGGAAAAATTTATCGTGGCTACTGAGCCAGGAATTATTCACCAAATGCAAAAGAGGGCACCCCAGAAAAATTTCATACCTGCTCCAGGTATGGATAGCAATTGTGCCTGTAACGAATGCCCTCACATGCGGCTCAATACTTTGGAGAAGCTGTATCTAGCCATGAAGCAGAAAACACCAGAAATTACTATGCCGGAAGATATCCGAGTAGCGGCGTTGCGACCAATTCAACGGATGTTGGAGTTATCAGTGTAGTGCTGTAGTGCCCCTGAGCAGGTTGACACAATTACTTGACAAAAGTATAAGTTATAAGTTAGAGCTTATAACTTATTAAGCAATTTGTCTTGTGAAAACGAATAACTGCTTAGGGATTAATCAAAAATTAGTGACATATGATCTATCGTGCAAGATTTTAAATCATCCCCTGACGAGTCTTCCAGATCTGCCAATACTCCCTCCCAATTTGACATCATAGTGGTCGGCAGTGGTGCAGCTGGGCTTTATGCAGCCCTTTGTCTACCTGCTCATTTGCAGGTAGGTTTGATTACCAAAGACACCCTGAAAACAGGCTCTAGCAACTGGGCTCAGGGAGGAATTGCTGCTGCTATTGACCCATCTGATTCCCCAGAGCTTCACCTAGAGGATACCCAGCGAGCGGGTGTTGGTCTTTGCGATCGCGAGGCGGTAACGTATCTGGTGGAAAATGCCTCTGCTGCCATTGACTCTCTAGTGAAGATGGGAGTAGCCTTTGACCGCAAAGGCAAAAAGCTAGCCATGACCCTAGAGGCAGCCCACTCTCGTCCCCGCGTCCTCCATTCCGCAGACACCACCGGTCGAGCAATTGTGGATACGCTGACTGGTAAAGTTTTAGAGCGTCCAAATATTCAGGTGCTATCTCACGCAGTGGCTTTGAGTTTATGGCTCAATCCAGCAACTGGTCATTGTCAGGGGATTAGCCTCCTCCATCAAGGTCAGATATCTTGGCTAAGAGCCTCTGCGGTAATCCTAGCAACAGGTGGTGGCGGTCAAGTGTTTGCCCAGACCACTAACCCAGCCGTAAGTACAGGAGATGGAGTAGCACTGGCTTGGCGGGCTGGGGCAATTGTTAGAGATTTGGAGTTTTTCCAATTTCATCCCACAGCTTTAACCAAACCAGGGGCACCTCGATTTTTGATTACAGAAGCTGTCCGGGGAGAGGGGGCACATTTAGTAGATCACAAAGGCGATCGCTTTGCTTTTAATTACCACCCTTCAGGGGAATTGGCTCCTAGAGATGTGGTAAGTCGGGCAATTTTTAGTCACTTAGAAAAAACCTCCGCCGATCCTAGCCACGGGAATGTTTATTTAGACTTGCAACCCATTGAGCCAGAGCAAATTCGCTATCGTTTCCCCAATATTATTAACGTATGTCAACATTGGGGCATTGATATCTTCAAACAACCCATTCCCGTTGCACCTGCTGCCCATTACTGGATGGGAGGAGTGGCTTGCGATCTGAGCAGTTGCACCTCGATTCCGGGGCTATATGCCATTGGTGAAACAGCTAGTACGGGGGTTCATGGTGCCAATCGCTTAGCGAGTAATTCCTTATTGGAATGTTTGGTTTTTGCCGCCCAATTAGCTGAAATTCAAACAGCTCCTAATCCAGTTCTGCAGGAATCCCTACCCTTTATAAAAGAGAAAGGTGACTGGGCAAGGGACATCGAGAAGATAGCATCAGTAAGGCAAAGTTTACCCTCCCTGATGTGGCAAAGTGCAGGAATTTGTCGCTCCCAGGAAGTTTTGGAGTCAGCCCTTGCTGAAGTTAATTCCTGGCGCTCTGAATTGGCTGGCTTAGAGGTGAGTCAATACTTGCTCGATTTACAGCCCAACCAAACAGTTAAATTTGAGTCACCATTAGCCGAGCAGCAATTGCGAACGGCTGCAGAAACCTTCAATCTCCTGGATATTGCCCATTTAATTCTCAAAAGTGCAGCATTGCGCACAGAAAGTCGGGGCGGACATTACCGCAGGGATTATCCCCAAACCTCACCCAGTTGGCAAGTTCACACCTTATTACAGGGCGAGCGCTGGTGGAAATCTCCACAACTTTCTCTAAGGTTAGAACCCAAGGAGATAGCGGTATGAATACCACTTATTCAGAAGCGGTGAAAACAGCGCAAACCTATTATGATGGTGCAGAAACAGACCGATTGTATGCTACTTTCTGGGGTGGTGAGCATATCACTTATGGGATATACAAGAGTTCGGATGAACCGATCCATGATGCCTCCAAGCGCACGGTGGAAACAATTGCCCAAACTCTGGAAAATCTAGCTCCCGATTCACGAGTCATCGATCTAGGTGCTGGTTATGGAGGGGCGGCGCGGTATCTGGCCAAAACCTACGGTTGTTCTGTCTGCTGTCTCAATTTAAGCGAGCGGCAAAATCAACGCAACCGCCAACTGAACCAAGAGCAGAATTTAGCCCACTTAGTTGAGGTAACTCAGGGGAGTTTTGAGGATATTCCCTATCCAGACAATTCCTTTAATATTGTCTGGTCCCAGGATGCCATTTTACACAGTAGCGATCGCACTCAGGTCTTTGAAGAAATTAAGAGGGTTTTGCAGCCAGGGGGAGAGTTGATTTTTACTGACCCCATGCAAAGGGAGACTTGTCCACCAGGGCTACTGCAACCAGCCTTTGACCGTCTGGGTATCAAGGATATGGGTTCCTATCGCTTTTATAGTCAGACAGCCCAGGAATTGGGTTTTGAGGAATTGCACTTTATTGACCTTTCTGAACATGTGCCTACCCATTATCGACGATTTGGGGAAGAAGTGCGCGTACGCTATCAGGAGGTAGTCAGAATTACTTCCACCGAATTTGCCGATAAAACCTTGAAAAGCATTGAACCCTGGATCGAGTATTACGAAAAAGGGTACATGCAGTGGGGCATTTGGCATTTTCGCCTGGGGTAAAATTTTGGGAGTCAAGCTGTGACCATTTACTTTTACGACATTAGCGAAAAGCCCTATGGTTGTTTCTCCAACTTTTCCCCCCATGGGTTTGAACTGGACGGACTCTGGTGGCCCACCTCAGAGCATTATTTCCAAGCCCAGAAATTTGCTGGTACGTCCCATGTAGAAGAAATTCGCTCTTGCAAGACTCCCGCAGAAGCTGCGAGCATGGGACGAGAGCGTACTCGTCCTCTGCGCAGGGATTGGGAAGAAATCAAAGAGGATGTTATGGGGCGAGGCTTACTCTGTAAGTTTCAAACCCATGCTGATATCCGCGAAATTCTGCTGGGGACAGGGGACGAACTAATTGTGGAAGATGCTCCCCAGGATTATTATTGGGGTTGTGGTAAAGATAGGAGCGGTAAGAATCGCCTGGGAGAAATTTTAATGGAAATCCGAGCTATCTTAAGGGAATCTTGAGCAGGAGGAATTCCGAACAACCATGACAGAGTTAATGAAGGCAGTTATTCTTACTGAATTTGGGGCATTGCTTAATAATGGAATGATTTTAAGCATTTTGTAGAATGGGCATCTTGGTGGAACTGGCATCTTGCCAGTTTCAATCCAGTTTCAATATATTTTCGGGCGGGCAGGATGCCCACTCTACTCCTATTCATTCAAAGATTCAGTAACACCTAAAAAAGAGCCCGAAAAACTGGTACATACCCAAAGTACCTAAACCAGTCCGGAAAAAGGTAGAACTGTTAATTAAAGTTGGAGCTTGTAAGGGTTTTCTGGCTCTACCGGATTGGGGATGTAAAACTGTCAGTAAATAATTAATCTAATCTTGATTGGGCGGGAGTTTTAGTTGTTCAGATAAGGATTTTTCAGAAATAACCTGCCCAATCATACTTAGTGGGCTCATACTTACTGGGCAATAAGCGCGTTTTTCTGCATACTAGGTTCCCTAGAGCCATTTTTCTGTACTCCATCCGAAATGCTTGATCCGAAATCCTTCCCACATAACCAGGATTGTTGACTTTTTAAACACGAAATTACCTTGGAATAACCATGACACTATCACAACCAGAAAAAGAATATCCTCTCTCAAAAGATGAAGCTTTGATTTACGATTGGCGCATCCATAGTATTCGCCAAGCACTGAAACAAAAAGGAAAAGCCACAGGTCCTTTGCAAATTGAAGATTTGCTAGAATTGGATCACCTAGACCAATACCACTACTTTGGCACCAAAGCTTGCGATCGCGCTATCAACCGTTTGGCACTATCCCCCAACTCGCGAGTTTTGGACATTGGCAGCGGTGTTGGTGGGCCTGCTCGATACATTAGTTATAAAACGGGATGTCACATCCAATGTGTGGAATTAAGAAATAATTTTAACGAAATTGCCCAAGAACTCACCCAACGAGTGGGACTTGACAAACGCATCCAATACCTCACAGGCAATATTCTAAGTCCCCAAGTCATTGACGCCCTGTTACCAAGCTCATTTGACAGCATCATTTCTTTTTTATCATTTTTACACATTGAAAACCGCGATAAAATACTGGAAATTTGTTTTCGCTCTTTGAAGGACAACGGCCTGATCTATATCGAAGACTACGTGGCTAATGGCCCTCTGACACCAGACGTTAAAACCACTCTAGAAGAAGTAGTTCAATCCTCTTATTTACCAACCCGCGAAACCTACCGCAATCACCTCGAGCGTGTAGGATTTGCTGACATTTGTTTCATCGATTTAACAACAGGATGGAAAGGTTGGGTAAAAGAACGCTATCAAAAATTCCTCCAATCAAAAGAAGAATCAATCAAACTATTCGGTGAAAACGTTTATGAACACCGTCGTCAATTTTATCAAACCATTAGCGACTTGTTTCAAAGCGGGAAGATTGGTGGCTCCTCCATCCTTGCAAAAAAACCTTGTGTTCCAAAAATTCACCAAGTACCTGATACATATTTCTGCTCTGTAACCTCTGTCTATAGTGAACAATACCATTTCTTTCTCGAAGATGGTTCTCTACTTGCTCTAAGATATTTCAAAACAGGAACAATCGAGCATTATTCAGCCTGGTGGAGCGACACCAAGGGCTACTCCCTGGAACTTATCAATACCTCCGAACACCAACGCTCAGATCAACACATCTCTATCAAAAACAACGATGGAACCGGAACCATTTGTTTGCCAGAAGCTAATATAGAAATTCAATTCCAAGTTGCCGCCGAATTCACTTGGGCGGTTCCCGCTGAAAAAAATCATCGCGCCGTCATTCACCAACCAAAACTCCTGTGCACTGTGAACACAGGCGATCGCACTCAAAAAGCTATAGGTTATTGCAAAATTTATGATGGAGATTACCCCAAGTTTTGGGGCTACCACTTTGTTCATGCCTTTTTCCCTGATTACGGAATCATTTGGAGTGCTGAAGCCACATTTGGCGAAGAAAAATACAATTATTTCAAGCTACTCAACACCTCCCAAACAGAAAAAGAAATATTGTTAAACGGAGAAGATTCTTACCATCGCAAAACAAGTGCCCATGGCCGCATTCAAGACAAAATATATCACTTGAAATTCGACAATAATGCTTTTGCCAATTGGTCGAGTATCCTGCGAAATCAACCATCGACTATGGAAAGTAAGCTATGCTTGGAATACAGACCCGCTATTCTAGAAATAGACGACCAAAAAGTTGGCGAAGGAATTTGTTTAAAAGAATTTTGTTTCGGCACAATTACATAAATTGATTATAAATTAGTTCAAGGCTATCATATCGAAAAAAAAACAGCTGCTCAAAAAATAGCTAATCCATATAAAATTACCGAGAAACGATGGTGAAAACCCCTGTATTTTAAGCAGGGACTTAAACCGAGCCGTTTAGGCGCTTTCATATTTATCTGTCCTGCCTATGGTAAAATGATTCTTAAAGGGAGAGGTTATAGCAGAAGTCAGAAGTCAGAAGTCAGAAGTCAGAAGTCAGAAGTAAAACTATTGCGCTTACTTAGCTTTGAGACTTTTGTTATGTCCTAACTGCCCTGGCGACTGCTATAACAGCAGATTAACAATAGCAGTGAAGTGATGGATAAGTCTACTTTCTCTAATTGGGATACAGAGGCAGACGTGGTAGTTGTTGGTAGTGGAGTTGCTGGACTAGCGGCTGCGGTTGAAGCCAAAAATGCTGGTGCATCGGTAGTTGTTCTGGAAAAACGCAGCAGCTGTGGCGGAAATTCCATCATGAGTGATGGAGGGGTGGCGCTTGCGGGGACTGATTTTCAGAAACAATACGGTATTCTAGATTCTTGGGAACTCATGTATGAGGATATGTTGAGAGCTGGCTTGAATATGAATGATGCATCTCTGGCTAAGATAGTTGCTCAACAGTCTAATTCTGTACTAGAGTGGCTTACTGAATATTTAGCTGTCAAATTTAGAGATAAGCCCATAATCTTTGGCGGCCATTCTGTTCCTCGTATCCATCTGCTACACAATTTTTCTGGAACAGCAATTGTGAAACCTCTTCTTTCAAAGGTAAAGGAGTTGGGCATTGATATCAAAACCAATATTTGCCTCACAAAGTTCGGAAAGGATGTTCGAGAGATTGAAGTTTATGACAAAAAGGAAAACCAAGCCAGAGCAGTCTATGCAAATACCGGTGTCGTTTTAGCTACTGGTGGTTTTGGCGGAGATGTTGCTTTCCGAATCCTTCATGATGCTCGTCTAACCAGCACCGTAGGTAATACTAATCGTTTGGATACTACAGCAGAAGGAATGCTAGAGGCGATCAAGATTGGTGCTAGTTCTGTGCATTTAGAATATATTCAGTTATCATCTTGGAGTTCTCCTGACGAGAAACGTGATAAAATTGCTACCGAATTTTTTTATACAGTTTTTCCCTATGGGATAGTGGTTCATCCCTTAACAGGAAAGCGGTTTTTTAATGAATTAGCGGACAGAAAAATTAGAGCAGATTCAATTTTAGACGTTGGTCAACCCAGCATTGGTATTGCTGATTTGGAAGGTATGAACATTTCTGGTCACAGTATGGATCGGTACTTAAGCAGGAATATTGTGAAAAGGTTTGAATACTTGGAGGAACTTGCTGCAGCATATTCTCTGCCTTATCAAACTTTAAAAGAAACTATCGATCGCTACAACAAGTATGTCGAGAATAAAAAAGATGAGAGTTGGCAAAAGCCTATTCCATTAGAGGCAAAACCTCTCCATGCTCCATATTATGCTATGCGATTGTGGCCTAAGGTACATTACACTATGGGAGGCGTTACCATCAACGATAAAGCTCAAGTTATTGATAATAATGGCCAGCCCATAAAAGGCTTGTATGCTGCAGGAGAAGTGACAGGCGGTATTCATGGTGCCTCTCGCCTAGGGGGTTCTTCTTTAACTGAATGCCTGGTGTTTGGTAGAATCGCCGGTAAAAATGCTGCTTTACAAAAATTTACATCAATTTCCTAGACTTACTCTAGTAAGTTATGGAAAACTTTATATATATTCTGTTTGCTAAATAATAATTTGTAATTTGTGTTGTTGACTCACATGGTGGAATATCCCGAGGTACATACAATAGGGAAATTGCAACATGGCTAGCTTTGTATACTGAAGGGTATCAACCAAATCACTATTGATTTAGCCATAAAAACTTTAGGTATTTTATCAATGGGTGTCGATCTCCCACAACTAACAATGAACAAAATCGTTTTAGAACGTCTCAAGCAACATATTATTGATAGCGAATCGATTGGTTTAGAGGAAGCTTTAGATCAAGCTTTAAAAGACTATTCCCCCCGACAGATTATTAACACTTGCCTCTTACAGGCTATGAGGACTGTCGGCGAATTATATGGTTCAAGAGAAATTCCGTTACCGTCCGTTATAAAATCGGCGGAGACTAAAAAAACGGCGCTAGCGTATTTAGAAACCCATATGGATAAGGAAGAAGCTGAGGATATTATTCAGGGTAAATGTCTGATTGCGACGGTAGAAGGTGACCTTCACGATCTTGGGAAAAATCTAGTTGATATTATCCTTTCTAGCAATGGTTACAAAGTAATTAATTTAGGCATTAACCAACCAATCGATAACATTCTCAAAGCCTACGAAGAACATCAACCAGACTGCATTGCCATGAGTGGCTTGTTGATCAAGACTATGGCAGTTATGAAAGAGAATTTAGAAATTTTTAATGAAAAAGGCATTACCGTTCCTGTTATCTTAGGTGGCGCTGCATTAACTCCTAAGTTTGTGGAAAAGGATTGCAAAAATACCTATAAAGGTCAAGTTGTATATGGTAAAAATGCTTTTGTTGATTGGCATTTTATGGATAAACTAATGGCAGCAAAAGCTGAAGATAATTGGGACGACCTGAAAGGATTTTTAGATGAAGAAACTTCACCTCCCCCCCCACTAACCTTAGAAGAGATGGGGCAAATGCCATTTGCGGAAGCAAATCAATATAAACTTTATATGAATGACTCATTTGTTTATACTGAAGAATCTTTGGCAAAAGAATCATCGGCAAAAAAATCTGTGGTAATTGATACTAAGCGTTCCCATGTAGTAACTTTAGATGTAGAACGCCCTACTCCTCCTTTTTGGGGAACTCAAGTATTAAAAGATGGAGACATATCAATTGAAGACATTTACCCTTATGTAGATGTACAGCTTTTATACGTCGGACGGTGGCGATTCCGTAAGCTAAAAGATCAATCACAAGAAGATTATAATGAGTTTTTATCCACAAAAGCTTATGGAATTTTAGAAGAATGGAAAGAGAAAGTTATTGCCGATGACCTAATACATCCGGCAGCAATTTATGGCTATTTCCCCTGTAACGCCGAAGGGAATACAGTGTATGTCTACGATCCACAAGATCACAATAAACTACTAACAACCTTTGAATTCCCCCGTCAACGGGGAGGAAAACGTCTTTGTATTGCGGATTTCTATGCCACTAAAGAATCAGGTCAAATTGATGTCTTCCCCATGCAAATTGTAACAGCAGGTGAAATAGGAACCACCCATGCACAGAAGCTATTTGAAGCCGATAGTTATCTTGACTACCACTATTACCATGGTGTGGCGATGCAGATGGCAGACGCTATAGCGGACTGGCTGCACGCTAGAATCCGTAAGGAGTTAGGATTTGGGGCGGAAGAACCCGATAATATAACCGATATAATGCGCCAACGCTATCGAGGCTCTCGTTATAGTTTCGGTTATCCTGCTTGTCCTAATATGGCAGATCAATTCAAACAAATGGATTTACTCGATACCTCTCGCATCGATGTGTATATGAATGAAAGCGAGCATCTACTACCGGAACAGTCTACCACGGCGTTTGTTGCTCATCATCCTGTAGCAAAATACTTTAATACTTAGTTAATTAGATAAATAAGCCTATGATGGTAGGTTAATTACAACCTTTTTTTGTCTCGCCTAGAGACGGAAAGTTGTTAGATGAATTTTCGATAATAATATATAGCGGTTTTCAGTTGAATGGAATACAAATTTATTTGATTTAATGTGATAAAATTTTGACTGGCAGTGATGCCCATCCCAATCATATTGTATTGAATTAAAGTGAAAACCGCTATAACATCAGAAATGATAATTTACAAAGACTTAATTTATGCAAAACAAAATTTGATCAGCTTACCTAAACTATTTAAATTACAAGCAAAAAAAACACCAGATAAAATTGCCATCGTAGATGGGGCAAATTCAATTACCTATCAAAAACTAGACCAGTTGACAGATAACTTAGCGGGTTACCTTCAAAAACAAGGGGTTACCTTAAATCAACCCGTTGGAGTTTTACTGGAAAAATCTCAAGACTTTATTATTGCTTCTCTAGCTATTATGAAAGCTGGGGGAATATTTATGCCCCTAGAATTAAAATATCCTGATGCTTTACTTGCCAAAATGCTAGCAGATGCTAAACCTAGTTTAATTATTACCAAAAGTACATATACAAAAAAAATAAGCAGTAAAATTGGTATCAAAAATTTACTTATAGATAGGGAAAATAATTGGAAATCACCCCCCACATTAGATTTAAAACTACCATCAATAGCTACTGAAAATATCGCTAATATAATCTACTCATCGGGAAGTACAGGAGAACCAAAAGGCATAATATTAACCCATAAAGCGATTATTACTGGGGAATTAAGGCGAGAGCAAGTAAGTTCCAGTAAATCAGGATATCCCATAACCTATTTATTATTTCCATGGGAAATATATAGACCTTGGATTAAAGGTGCAACTCTATATATTGTTCATGATGAAATAATTTACGATCATGAGCAATTTTTAGATTTAATATTTCAAAATAAAATCAAGGAACTCACCATATCTCCTTCCTTAATACAAAGTATATTTAATACAGTTGAAATCGAAACTATTACTGCCAAATTATCAGGTTTGGAAGTTGTTTGGGTAACCGGAGAAGCACTAACACAAAAACTAAAATATCAATTGATAGATAGACTACCATCTGCTCGCTTATTCAATTTTTATGGGATAAATGAATGTTTTACAGTTACTATTGATAACCTGCGAGAAAGCGAAGATTTACCATCAGGATTCTGTGCTGTTGGGATTCCTTTTGAAGACGATGAAATAATTTTATTGGATGAGAATGGGCAGCAAGTTACTCCAGGGAAAGAAGGGGAGATGTATATTAAGAGTCCCTGCCTATTTCAAGCATATTTTAATAAACCAGAATTGACTGCTGAAAAGCTTGTTGACCTGAACGGCAATCGCTTTTTTAGAACAGGAGATTTAGCAGCTATTTTACCCAACGGCAAACTAGAAATTAGGGGTCGTTGTAATTATATGGTCAATCTGCGGGGATATAATGTATCTTTAGCTGGGATTGAAAACACCTTATTAGAACATCCGGAAATAAAAAGCTGTGTAGTTATTATTCAAGGAAAAGAAGAAGCAGAAAAGAAACTGATCGCCTATTTCGTCCCTCAGAAACAAATCACTGAAGCCCAGGAGATTAGGGAGCTAAAATTAAGATTACGTCATCATTTACAAGACCATTTACCTCCTCATATGATTCCATCGGTGTTTGTGGTAATTGATAAAATTCCCATGACACCGATGGGTAAGTTGGATCGTCGCCAACTACCAAGTCTAGACCATTCTCGCCCAGAATTGGCAGTACCTTTAGTCAAATCCCAATCGGATACAGAGAAACGTATTGCTCAGATTTGGCAAGAAGTACTTCAGTTAGAAGAAGTAGGAATTAATGATAATTTCTTTGATTTAGGTGGTAATTCTTTACTGCTGATCCGGGTTCACAAAAACCTGAGCAAAATCTTTGCAATTCATCTACCTGTAACAACACTGTTTGAACACCCAACCATCGCTACTCTAGCTCAACACTTGGAGCAAGATAAGGGAGGAAAAACAGCCGCTAAACAGTACCATAAAAGAAAGAAATCCATCGGGCATGGGTCTGATATCGCCATAGTTGGTATGTCTTGTCGGTTTCCTGGGGCAAACAATACCGATGCTTTCTGGAACAATTTACGAGATGGGGTAGAATCAATTTCTTTCTTTAGCGATCGCGAAATTGAGCTAGAAGATCCAAACTGGATCGAACACCCCAATTATGTTAAAGCCAGTCCTATCTTGCCAGATATTGACCTATTTGATGCTGAGTTCTTCGGCTACAGCGATAAAGAAGCTGAACTAATGGACCCCCAACATCGGCTTTTCCTGGAATGTGCTTGGGAAGCACTGGAAAATGCTGGCTATAATCCTGGAAATTATCCAGGTGCGGTGGGAGTTTATGGGGGTTCGAGTCCCAGCACCTATCTAATTAACAATATATCTCATAGCTTAGGATCTTCTCGGACAAGTCCTTTGCTTACCCATTGTCTATTTAGGGGCACTAAAGATGTCCATACCGACCTAGGCAATGGGGGAGATTACTTACCCATGCGGGTCTCCTACAAATTGAACCTAAAAGGGCCTAGTCTTAATGTTCAAACTGCCTGTTCCACCTCACTAGTTGCGGTTCACTTAGCTTGTCAGAGTTTACGCAGTGGTGAATCTGACTTAGCACTAGCTGGGGGGGTTTCGATCTTCGTTCCTCAAAAGACTGGTTATTTATACCAAGAAGGCATGATGTTGTCTCCCGATGGTCACTGTCGTGCTTTTGATGCTGAAGGTCAAGGAACTTTATTTGGTAGTGGAGTTGGCATAGTTGTATTGAAGCGATTAGAGGAAGCGATCGCTGATGGAGACCATGTATATGCCACCATCAAAGGGTCAGCAATTAATAATGATGGGGCGGTTAAAGTTAGCTACACAGCTCCTAGTATAGAAGGACAGATAGCAGCCATTTCCGAAGCACTGGCTATGGCTAACATAGATCCTAGGACGGTGAGTTATGTGGAAACCCATGGAACTGGGACACCCCTGGGAGATCCAATTGAGATTGCAGCACTGACAAAAGCGTTTCGACAAAGTACGAACAGCCAAGACAATAATTTTTGCGCGATTGGATCGGTTAAAACTAATATCGGGCATCTCGATGTCACAGCAGGGATAGCAGGTCTAATTAAAACAGTGCTGGCACTCCACAATAAAGCCATCCCGCCAAGCTTGCACTTTAAAGAACCCAATCCCAACATAGATTTCCCCAATAGTCCCTTTTACGTTAATACAGCCCTCACCCCATGGGAACCAAAGGTCACGCCTCTTCGTGCTGGAGTCAGTTCTTTCGGTATGGGCGGAACCAATGTCCATGTTGTTCTAGAGGAAGCCCCGAAACAAGTTGAAAGTGGATCCCCCCTAACCCCCCTTAATAAGGGGGGCATAAGCGAAGCATCCCATGGCTTCCCCCTTAATAAGGGGGACATAAACGAAGCATCCCATGGCCTTAATAAGGGGGGCATAAGCGAAGCATCCCATGGCGTCCCCCTTGCTAAGGGGGACGGGAGGGGGATCGACGGGGGTGATGCAAAAGTCAAAAGTGAACGTTCTCTGCATATTTTGACTCTATCAGGGCAAACAGAGCAGGCTGTGGCAGAGTCGGTACAGAATTATATAACTTATCTGGAGTCCGATCCAAAGGCAGAGATTGGTGATATCTGTTTTACTGCCAATGGTGGACGTCAGCATTTTAACCATCGTTTGGCTGTTATTGCTGGCTCCACTCAAGACCTTCTCGAGCAGTTGCAAAGGTTTGGAAAGCCTGTTGATATCAACGATAGTTCCGAACCCCCAACAATTCACTCCCTCAAAGCAGACTCTACCAAGCAGATTGCCTTTGTGTTTACCGGACAAGGTTCTCAGTATATTGGTATGGGTCGTCAACTCTACGAAACTCAGCCCACTTTCCGCAAAACTTTAGACGAATGCGATCGCATCCTCCGTTCCTACTTAGATATTCCCTTGTTAGAAGTTCTCTACCCGGATTTAGATAACAGGGAACAGGGAACAGAACCTGACTCACCCATTCACCAAACAAGCTATACCCAACCTGCCATCTTTGCCATTGAATATGCCCTGGCCGGGTTGTGGAAATCCTGGGGTATCGAACCGGATGTAGTAATGGGTCATAGCATTGGGGAGTATGTGGCGGCTTGTGTTGCTGGGGTTTTTAGCCTAGAAGACGGACTGAAACTAATTGCCCAACGGGGTAGGTTGATGCAATCCTTACCCCAAGACGGAGAAATGCTAGCGTTGTTAGCTTCAGTTGCAGAAGCAGCAGAAGCAATTAAACCCTATGGCCGGGATGTGTCTGTTGCTGCGATTAATGGACCCCAGAGTGTGGTAATTTCGGGAGAAAGAGCCGCGATTAACACCATTGAGCGCAATCTTGCCGCAAAGGGAGTCAAAACCAAGAAATTAACTGTTTCCCATGCTTTCCACTCTCCTTTGATGGAACCGATATTGGGAGAATTTGAGCAGGTGGTGGCACAGGTGCGGTTTAATCTACCACAGTTAAAACTAATCAGTAATGTTACCGGAGAACTAGCCACAGAAGAAATAACCACTAGCAAATATTGGTGCGATCATCTCCGGCAGCCTGTGCAATTTATGGCTAGTATGTCAACCATTGCACAGCAAGGGATAGATGTATTGGTAGAGATTGGAGCCAAACCAATTTTATTAGGAATGGGTCGTCAGTGTCTCCCAGAACATCAAGGGTTATGGTTACCTAGTCTGCGTCCTGGACAAGAAGATTGGCAACAAATATTAACCAGTTTGGCAGAACTATATTTGCATGGTGTGCCAGTCAATTGGCTCGGTTTTGACCAAGACTTTGCTCGTCACCGCATTCCCTTACCGACTTATCCTTTTCAAAGGCAACGTTATTGGGTGAGTCCAGAGGATAGTTTAATGGGAATAACTGCCCCTTCAACATCCCCAGGAGCGATTGGCGCGGTAGCGCCAGGGCTAAAAGCGATCGCACCAAAAGATATAGGTAAAAAGCCGGATATTGCTGACTGGTTTTATATTCCATCTTGGAAACGGTCTATTACCCCCGCTTATCAACCAGGTGAAAAGCTGCTTGAGTCTGACACTCTAGTATTTATCGATGAGTGCGGACTCGGAGAAAAACTCGCAGAAAAACTGGCAATACAGGGGAGTGACGTTGTAAGGGTGAGTCACGGTTCGGAGTTTGCTAAGCAAAGCGATCGCGTCTACACCATTAATCCGACCCAAGCTGATGACTACCATACCCTACTCCAAGAACTGAAACAACTGAATAAAAACCCCAGTAGCATTATTCATCTGTGGAGTGTCACCCCAAATAACCACACAGAATTAGGAATAGAATCTTTTGAAGCATCTCAGGATTTGGGTTTATACAGCCTGATATTTCTTGTCCAAGCCCTTGAAAAACTGAATTTTATTGATCCACTCCAACTTACAATTGTATCAAACAACCTGCAGGAAGTGAGCGGAGAGGAAGTATTATCTCCAGAGAAAGCAACATTGCTGGCAGCCTGTAAAGTTATTGGACAAGAATATCCAAATATAAACTGTCGCAGTATCGATCTTGTTCTTCCGCCATCCCAAAAGCAAAACCAGGAAAAACTTGTTACCCAACTACTGGGGGAAATTAAAGCACAGTCGGAAGATTTAACCATCGCTTACCGGGGTAAACATCGCTGGGTGCAAAAGTTTGAACCCATGGGATTAGAAAAACCGGAAGCAGGGACATTACCTCTGACAGAAGAAGGGGTTTATCTGATTATCGGTGGACTAGGGGCGATTGGTATGTCCCTAGGGTTACACTTGGCAAAAACTGTACGGGCCAAACTAATCCTAATAGGGCGTTCGCAGTTTCCTGCCAGGGATGATTGGTCTCAATGGCTAGCTACTCACAATGCAGAGGATCGGATTAGTCGCAAAATTCAGAAATTGCAGGCTATGGAGGCTATGGGAGCGGAGGTGATGGTACTCAGTGCTGATGTAGCCGATGGACAACAAATGGAAGAAGCGATCGCACAAGCAGAGGCTCGGTTTGGTAACATCAATGGAGTCATCCACAGTGTTATGTTTACTGGAGACAAGGCATTGTGTTCCATCAAGGAGATAACTAAAACTGATATTTGGCAGCACTTTCAAGGAAAAGTACAGGGAACCATAGTTTTATCAAAGGTTTTGCACAACAAAAACCTTGACTTTTGCATCTTAATGTCCTCCATAGCATCAGTACTGGGAGGTTTGGGGGACGTTGCTTACTCGGCAGCCAATCTGTTTATGGATGTTTTCGTTCACCAGCAGAACCGAAGTAATTCCGTTCCTTGGCTGAGTGTGAACTGGGAGACTTGGGAATTCGAGAAACAAGATCAAAATTATGAGATTGCAGCAGGGCTGGCTGAATTTGCCATAACTCCAGAAGAGGGTATCCAAGCCTTTGAAAGGGTTTTATCCACTCAAGAACTCAATCAAATTCTTGTTTCCAGTGGAGATTTACAAACTCGTATCGATCGATGGGTCAAGCTTAAATCTGTAAAACAACAAAATAATTCCCAAAATCAAGTATCATCTACACCAGTTACCTTCCGCAAGCAATTGGAGACAGCTCCTGTGGGAGAGCGTCAGGGATTATTGGTTACTCACGTCCGGGCGCAGGTAGCTAGGGTACTGGGAATTTCTCCTGAGCGAATAACATTAGAGCAAAAACTCATAGACTTAGGATTAGATTCTTTGATGTCTATTGAGTTGAGAAATGCTCTTCAATTGAGTCTGGGTTTGTCTGTGCCTTCTACTTTACTCTTTGACTATCCCACACCAGAAGCGTTGACTAGTTATTTGGTGAGAGAAGTTGCTCACTTGGAGGACTCAAAAAGTTTAAGCAATGGCTCCATCAAACAAGGTATAGTTGAGGATGACTCTTACCACTCTACCTTAGTATCGATTCAGCCAAATGGCTCTAAACCTCCTCTGTTCTTTGTCCCCGGAGTCTTGGGAAATGTTTTCGATATCTATCCCTTGGCACAACACCTAGATTCAGAGCAACCTTTATACGGCTTGCGAGCCCTTGGTTTAGATGAGAGGGAAAAGCCATTAACCCGGATGGAAGACATAGCAGCCCATCACATCCAAGCCTTACAAGCCGTTCAGCCTGAAGGGCCATACTTTCTGGGCGGTCATTCAGCAGGAGGAAAGGTGGTTTTTGAGATGGCTCAACAGTTAAAAAATCAGGGACAGGAGGTGGCTTTACTTGCCATTATGGATGGTTTAGGGACAAATCTGCAAAAATATCAAGATTTTGCTGAGTGGGACAATAGCAAACTGATCGACGATCTAAGCAGTTTCTATCAAGGTTCTTTGGGAGAAGCGGTCAAAGTTGATCCTGAAACACTTCAATCTATTGGAGAAGACCGCAAGTTAGATTACCTTCTGGAAAGATTGACCATAGCTGGTTTGAATTTAAGCCAAGGTGAACTAAAACGCATTTTTAAAGTTTACAAAGCTAGTATTCAAGCTGATGTTGACTATATTCCACAGGAGAGTTACCCAACTTCAATTACTTTCTTCCGAGCTATGGAAACAGAAGTCTTTGAAGCTACCCTCGGTGAAACAACAATACTGGAAGACCCAACTTGGGGGTGGGGTGAGATTTCTGCTCAACCTGTGACAATTCACAAGATTCCAGGTAACCATTTCACGATGATGCGAGAACCAAATGTTGGAGTTCTAGCCCAAACCCTTAGGACTTGTCTGGAAAGCTACCCACGGGCGGTGCATCACCCCCTATGAATGGAAGAGCCCAATTTCTTTTCCTTTTCCGAAGCTCCCTGCTCCCTACTCCCTGTTCCCTGTTCCCTTGTGTTTTATAAAATTACCAACAAATAGAAAAACCATGAAAAAAATATTAGCTTTATGGGCAACCCTTCGCTCAACCTCCACCGCCTTTGAAACAATGATGCTCCAAAGAGGAGATTTTCTTATTGTTCACGAACCTTTTGGCTTATCTTACTACAACTCCCCAGAGCGTCGCGATACTAATCGTTATCCAGATATAGAACTCAATCCTGAATATAATTACCAAACAAGCTGGCAAAGGCTAAAACAACAGGCAGATTCCCAGGCGGTTTTTATCAAGGATATGGCTTATTATATGTTCCACGTAGCCGATCGAGAATTTTTGTCTATATTTGAAAATACTTTTCTGGTGCGTCATCCCGCTAAAATGCTGCCATCATTTTACGACAAGTGGCCTGATTTTACTTTAGAGGAAACTGGTTATGCTGAACTCTACAAACTCTTTGAAATGGCTAAGGAATTCAACGGTAAAACTCCAGTGGTAATTGATTCGGACGATTTGGTGCAAAAGCCCGAAGCAACAGTTAAAGCTTACTGCGATGCTGTTGGTATACCGTTCATTAGAGAAGCCCTAGAATGGGAACCGAAATCCCGTCCCGAACTTACTAATTGGGACGGGGGAACTTGGATCGATAACGCAATGTCTAGTAGTGGCTTCAAGGAACAAAAGAAAGATAATTATGTGGCAGTGGAAGATAATGAGCACTTACAAAATGCTTATAAATTTTGTTTGCCTTATTACGAAAAGCTTTACGAACATAAGCTTATTATCGATTAAATTTGATGGTAAAGTTAATCAACATATTATCAATTAAACCCATGGTAAACAAAAATTTTGTCACAATTAATGGTAAACGCTTTGACTACATGTGGTTGCGGGATAACTGCCTATGTCCAGAATGTCGCGATTCTAATTCATTTCAGAAAATCTATGACATTAGTGAAGCTCAATCTCCCCCAGAACCTTTATCTATAGTGGAAAATAACGAGAAATTAACTATTACTTGGAAAGAACAACCTATTCACAAAAGTGAATTTTCCATTGATTGGTTAATGGCTCATGCTAATGAGCTGAAAAATCCAGTAGAATCTTCAAAAGAGATTATTTTATGGAACAACGCTCAGTTACAAAAAGAGCGAACGGTAAGACAAGATATTCAAAATTGTAATTCTCATGTGTGGATGAATAAACTTTTTCAATTGGGTTTTACAATACTAGAAAACATCAAAGACACAGAAGAATTAGAGTCTTTTCTTGGCTCGATTGGTCCTATTCATGAAACTTACTATGGAAGATTAATAGCAGTAAAGCCAATCAAGGGTACTGAAGCGGTAGATTTAGCTTTTTCATCTGTGGGTCATCCTTTGTCACCTCATGTGGATTTAACTTACCTCAATGTAGGGCGAGTAGTAATGTTTCTTTATTGTGAAGAAAACAATGCTTCTGGTGGCGAGTCAATAGTTATAGATGGCTATCGTGTAGCTAGAGATTTTCGCCAAAACCATCCTGAATACTTTAATATCTTAGCTGAAACCCCAGTGCATTTTAAACAATTTGATTCATTGCGTCAATATTATTTATCTAATAAAACTCCCATATTAAAACTCAATCAAAAAGGTGAAGTCAGTGAAGTTTACTTCAGTCACAAAAACTTCAAGCCAAATTTAATATTCGACAAATTAGAATCTTTTTATGAAGCTTATAAAACTTTTTTTAAGTATTTAAAAAGCCCTGATTATCAATATGAATTTCGCCTAAAACCAAGAGATTGTTTGATGGTACAGAACTTCAGAATATTGCATGGAAGAAAAGCCTATGATGCTAATTATGGCTCTAGACATCTTGAAGGAGGATTCTTAGATTGGGAGTACTTTAAAGCAAGACAAAATTTTAGACAATTCAAACATTTATATCTACAAAAATAAATGTGTTTTGCTTCCTGAAGTAAATTGTCGTAACTTAACAACTGTAGATCAATACATCCAAAATATAGGAGAACCATAATGGAAATCACAGGTTACACGAGAATGGATCTTCTTACTAAAGATCAGTGGGATTTTAGCAGTCAATGTCTTGAAGAACTTGTCAATGGTGTGACAGATCAGATTGTTAAAGCCTTGCTAGACCTGCGGGGTGGTAGAATGGGAGCTCAAGTAGACCGGCTCGAACATTCCTTACAAACAGCCACTCGGGCATTGCGGAGTGGTGCTGATGAAGAAATGGTTGTTTGTGCCCTGCTACACGATATTGGCGATAACCTTGCGCCCTATAATCATGGTCAAGTGGCTGCAGCGATTTTACGACCTTATGTGTCCCCGGAAAATGCCTGGATGATAGAAAATCATGAGATTTTTCAAGGTTATTACTTTCGCGACTTTATGGGTCTAGATCGCAATGAGCGTGATAAATTCAAAGGGCATCCCGCTTTTGAACAAACAATTATTTTTTGCGATGACTGGGATCAACTGTCTTTTGACCCAAATTATGACACAATGCCTCTGTCCTATTTCCGACCGATACTCGAATCGATTTTTAGTCGTGAACCCAGACTTTAGGATGCACAACAGCTGACAATTTAATGTTCCTGGAAAACCCATTTTAAGATAGATGAAATTTCCAATTAAAGCTGTACGTTTGCCAATAAATCCAATTATTAAGCAGGGAATGCCAGGTAATACAGGCGATCTTGGTACTAATATTAATGGTCCATCCCTGATTCGCGTTCCTGACTGGATTGAAAATCCCCTAGGACGCTATTATCTTTATTTTGCTCATCACTTGGGTAAATATATTCGTCTTGCCTATGCCGACTCTCTAGAAGGAGAGTGGAAGATCTATGATCAGGGAACCCTACACTTGGACGAAACAGCTTGCTTGGATCATATTGCTTCTCCAGATGTCCATGTTGACAATGAAGCCAAAGAAATACGGATGTACTTTCATGGCGATTATCAAGGGAGAGATAAGTACGATCAGGTGACAATGCTGGCAAAATCTGAAGATGGTCTGCATTTTACTGCTTTGCCAGAGATACTTGGACCATACTATTTTCGAGTTTTCCAGCACAATGAATTCCACTATGCTATTGCCAACAACTGGTATGGTACAGTGATGAATAATCGTCCCATAGCTGGAATTTTACTGCGGTCAAAAGAAGGTGTTAGTGCTTTTGAGCCAGGACAAGATTTTATACCTAACCTACGACACGGTGCTGTATTGGTAAAAGGTGACTGGTTGCTCCTATTCTACTCCAGATATGGTGATGCTCCCGAACGTATTTTAATGAGCTACGTGGATTTAACCAAGGATTGGGACAAGTGGATTCTTTCAGAACCAGTGACAGTTATGGAACCAGAAATGGATTATGAAGGAGTTGCTTTGCCTATTGTTTCTTCGGAGGTTGGTATTGCAGAAGAACCGGTGCGAGAACTGCACGACCCAGCTATCTACACCGAGGGAGAAAAGCTGTACTTACTCTATTCAGTAGCAGGGGAACAAGGTATTGCGATCGCTGAACTAAAATTTTGCTATTAATGGGACAGAGGATGGCATCGCTGGGGAACTCCTAGAAGCAGGGATTCCCAAAGAGCTTATTGTTCTAGGCTTTAAATCACCCGGAGTGAGGAAGCACACAGGGTTTGCAGTTGCCTAAAGTCACCCTGAATTCCATACGGTTTTGGTACAATTCCTTAACTATCGCTTTGCCCTCAAAGCCGAAGATCCAGAGAGACTCTTGTATTTAGCTATTCCTCTTGAAATTCACGAGACCTTCTTTGCCCGTCGCTTCGTTCAAATGATTACCCAAGAGTATCAACTGAAATTGATTGTATTCGAGCCAACTAAGTAGGAAATTGTTCAATGGCAAACCTAGAGTAATATCGGCAACTCGTCAAAGAAATTATAACCGAATATAGTAGCCACAAACCCGCTTATGGTGAAGTAGAAGTGGAATTAATCTTTGATACCGAAAGAGACCGCTACCAGCTTGTCCATGCCGGATGGAGTAATCATCGCCGTATTTATGGTTCCACAATCCACATTGACCTTAAAGATAATAAGATTTGTATTCAAAATGATGGTACAGAAGTTGGGATTGCTAACGTCTTAGTTGAACGCGGTATCCCTCACCAAGATATTGTTCTGGCCTATCATGCCCCTTACCTCAGGAAATTTACTGACTTCGCAGTAGGATAAGAAATAATAACTGAGCTTTTTAAATTGTCCATACCAAGAATAACCAGGAGGTTTTGATGGTAACTGCTTTAAGCACTCCCGATGCAACCTTAGCAGCAATTGAAGCCGCCTTACCCATTGACCCTCAGCCCTATACTATTGGCGATCGCGCCACGGGTTTGATCGTTGTGGATGTGGTCAATGGCTTTTGCACTGTTGGTTTTGGTCCTTTGGCTCCAACAGAACCAAATCAACAAATAGCCACCATGGTATCAGAAAGCGATCGCCTAGCCAAAGCTTTCACAGCCAAAGGTTGGCCAGTCTTAGCTTTCCTAGATACCCACGAACCAGGCAAACCAGAACCTCCCTATCCTCCTCATTGCGAGAAAGGGTCTGGGGAAGAAAAGCTGGTTCCTGAACTGGAATGGCTAGAAACTCATCCCCACACCACCTTAATTAAAAAAGACTGCATCAATGGTTTTATTGGTTCCATTGATGTAGATAGTGGCAACAATAGTTTAATTCGCTGGATAAACCAGCACAAGCTAGAAGCCTTAGTAGTTGTGGGCATCTGCACAGATATTTGTGTAATGGACTTCGTGGTTACGATGCTATCAGCACGCAATCATGATATGGTACCAACGTTAAAAGATATTGCCGTCTATACCGAAGGTTGTTCCACCTTCGACCTCTCCGCAGAGATGGCAGCCCAGCAGGGTTTGCCAAAGACGGCAATCCATCCCCAGGAAATCGCTCATCATGTTGGTTTATACACCATGGCAGAGCGTGGAGCGTTCATTGCTTCTACAATTTTGATGTGACCAATTCCAGGCATTGCTGAATCAAGGAATTAATATGAGTGGGGTGGGCATCCTGCCCGCCTGAAAATATATTGAAACTGGCAAGATGCCAGTTCCACGCCAGATGCCCATTACACAGCAAGATGCCCATTACATAGCAAAAGCCTATTACATAGCAAAAGCCCATTAAACCTCACTCTTAAAATCATTCCATTATTAAGCAACGCCCAATCCCAATTTCAAAATCAAGTAAAATTTACCTTTTTAATAAAAATCATGAAATCTCGACTAACAATCGTCACAGGTGCAAGCGGCGCTCTGGGTAATAGTTTTGTTAAACACTTTATACAGCAAGAAAATACCACTTGCGTAGCCATTTCTAGATCGCCTATGGAAACGGATGCCCTGCATTGCCAATTCGATCTTCTCGATAGCCAAGCCGCAGAGCAAGCCATCACTAATCTCGACCTTTCCGAAGTTTCTGATGTCATCCTTATCCATGGCGTAGGCAAATTCAAATATGAAATCGAGACAGAAACCACCGAGGCAGACTGGGATGAAAAGGGAATTGATGATGAAATATTTTCATCAAACTACCATACCTTTGTCAACCTAGCCCAGCCACTTGTCGAAAAAGTTAACCAAGAGCATCAATGCAATCGCCAGACGACCCTTGCTCTTTGTGGTTTCGGTTCTGTTACGGATAAATATAAGATCCCTTTCTGGCGCTCTTATACTTACGCCAAAGATACCTTACGGAGCTACATCCAAGACCTAGCTCAGTCAGAAGACTGGCAAGGACTAATCAGGGGACGGTTTATCAATGTGAGTACTACAGACACAGGTAATGAAAACAAATTGCGACCCAATGCAACAGCTGAAGAGAAAAAATATTGGCTCAAGCCAGAAAAAATCGTCCAGCAATCTCTAGAATCTATGGAGTCCTTGCAGCCTCTGTGGCAGGAAATAGATGTCTATGAACCCATGCCAGGATTCGAGCCAGACGACTATTACAGCAATTACGATAAAATTCAAGAAAAATGGCAACGACAAATGGGAGTGCCATCTTCATTAACTTAACTGCTTTTTTGCTAAACTCTTAAATGAGGAGTATTTCCTTATTTTTTTTTTGCAATAAGATAGGAAATACTCCCGGATATAGGAAGTATAAATATTAGTATAATTGCTGCATAGGAAATTAAATTGGTTAAGAGTTATGGCAATATTACCTCCCCCAATAGTGTTAGACTCTCTACTGCATCAATGGCTCAAAGAAGATATTGGTAGAGGCGATCGCACCACCCAAGGTTTGTTCGCTCAAGAAGTTAGTTCTGGAAACGGACAATGGATCGCTAAGCAAGCAGGTACAATTGCGGGACTGCCAATTGCAGCGCGGGTGTTCTATTTATTAAATGAAAAGGTCAGCTTCATCCCCCTAGTAGCAGAGGGAGAAAGTTGTCAGCCAAGCCAAGCCATTGCTCGTTTTCACGGACCATTTGATGCTTTGTTGATGGGAGAGAGGGTAGCTTTAAATCTAACTATGAGTCTGAGTGGCATTGCTACCCTAACCCGTCAGTATGCGGAAAAAATTGCTGATTTGCCCGCCCAGTTGGTGGATACTCGCAAAACAACTCCAGGTTTAAGACTATTGCAAAAATATGCAACTCAAGTGGGAGGAGCCATTAACCATCGCATGGGGTTGGATGATGCGGTGATGATTAAGGATAATCATATTCAAGCCGCTGGGGGAATTGGGGAAGCGATCGCTCGAATTCGTAAGACTATTCCCTATCCTATGACCATAGAAGTAGAGACAACAAACCTCGCAGAAGTAGAAGAGGCGATCGCCCACAATGCCGATATTATCATGTTGGATAATATGCCAGTTGAGCAGATGGAGGTAGCAGTTAAGCTAATTCGCGTACGCAACAACAACATTAAAATTGAGGCATCGGGTAATGTTACCTTAAAGACGATTCGTGCAG